>NZ_JBDGAB010000003.1:0-116608 GCF_040910705.1 Blautia sp. RTP21359st1_E11_RTP21359_211015 | reverse complement strand
GCTCCAGATATTTGTCATCAATACCTGCTTTCTCTGCAATCTTGGTAATTGGCTCCATTGTGCACTCCTGTGCAATCTCGATGTCACTTTTAAATCCCATAATGTTCTCCTTTCTCCGCTGCAACCGTCTGCATCTTTTATCCCATAAAAAAGAGCAGTATCTGAAGTTTTTCAAATACTGCCCAGACGGTCGACTCATCGAATCTCCGGCTCCCTCGTGGTTATCCCACAACTCCGTCAGTCACCGAAGACTTTATTAATTTGATGATTGAATACTAACATATTTATTAGTACTTGTCAAGAAATTATCAAATTATTTTTTCACTTTTAAAGTGAGCTAAGTCTAATTTTCTGAATCATTTCCGTTCTATGTATTAGTTTTCTCTCCAACATTCGTACATATCTTTTTTCATCAAATCCTCTGTTATTTAATCGTATCTTGTACTGGTCATCCGTTAATGCGACTGTCCAGACGCCATAAACATATTACCACATTTATGAAATCAAATCTGCAAATCCTGTAGATACCAGGAATAATATCAGCATTACAACCGGCACTACATAACGGATCATAAAGCGATATAATCCTGCCCGTTTGAAGTGTTCCCCATTTCGTTCCACTTCTCCTATGATCCAGTCAGGGCCGATCACCCAGCCGATCAGAATACTTGTCAAAAGTGAGATAAACGGCATCAGAAAACTGTTGCTGATATAATCCATCACATCCAGCAGCTGTCCAACGGAACCATTTGGCAGTTTAAGTTCAAAATACAGTTTGTTATAACCAAGGCAGATCAGCACTGCTGTAACAAGAGAATAGATTCCGACAGCACCACACATTTTCTTACGGGGTTTGTGATAGAGTTCCATGCAGTTTGCAACCAGTGTCTCCATGACAGACACGCAGGAAGTCAGTGCCGCAAATCCCATCATCAGGAAAAATGCAATTGCCACCGGACGGCCAAATACTCCCATGGCATCAAAAACCTTTGGCAGTGAGATAAATATCAGACTTGGGCCGGAAGCCATTCCATCCTTTCCGAGAAATACAAAAACAGCCGGTATGATCATCATTCCTGCAAGAAATGCAACGCCGGTATCAAAGATCTCAATCTGATTTGTTGCTTTATTTAAATTAACTTCATTTTTCACATAAGAACCATAAGTGATCATGATTCCCATAGATACACTTAAGGAAAAGAATAACTGGCTCATCGCATCCAGAAGGATCTCCAGGAAACGTTTTACCGTCAGTCCATGAAAATCCGGTTTGAGATAAACAGCCAGCCCCTGCATACCGGTGCGGACAGTTCCATCCGTATCAGTATGGGACAGTGTCAGTGAAAAAATCGCAATGATCACAATCAGAAGAATCAGCCCCGGCATAATGATCCTGGAAAACTTTTCGATTCCCTTTTCCACACCACGAAATACGATCCAGGCAGTCAGTGCCAGAAAGATCAGCATAAATACAACAGGTGCAATATCTGATGTAATAAATGATGTAAAGTATACATCTGAAGCCGCATCTTTCCCATCAGAAATAATATAAGTAAAAAAATATTTTACAATCCATCCACCGATAACAGAATAATAGGTCATGATCAATGCCGGAACCATAAACGTTAAATGTCCTAAAAATTTCCACTTTGGATCAAGAGATTCAAAAGCCCTCAATGCATTTTTCTTTGTCTTTCTCCCAAGTGCTACATCCGTTGTCAACAGTACAAATCCAAAAGTCAGTACCAGTACCAGATAAACCAGCAGGAAAAGTCCTCCGCCATCTTTGGCACAGAGATATGGAAATCTCCAGATATTTCCAACTCCTACTGCACTTCCGGCTGCCGCCAGGACAAAGCCTATTGAGCCGGAAAAGCTACTTCCTTTTTCTTTCATTTCAATTTCCCCTCTTCAAGTATATATTTGATATAGGCTGAAACCTTCAGCCTAACAGCCATATCTTACCTTAAATAAAGATAAGTGCAAATGGCAGAAGTTTCTTTTTACGAAATTTTATTCTAAAAAAGTTTCTTACTACTTTACAAAATACCGGTTTTTCCGATATAATCGTATACAATATAAATTAATAAGAAAAATAGATAGTATGAGGAAACAAAATGAGTAATTTTACCTGTTATGTAGGTGAACAAATAAGAAAATACCGAAAAGCCGGAAAGATGACTCTGCAGGATCTGGCAGATGCCATCCATAAAAGTCGAGCTACCGTATGCAAATATGAAAATGGAGATATCTCCGTTGATATCGAAACTTTATATGAGATCAGCCAGATTCTCCAGGTATCTATGTCCCAGCTTACCACTGGTCTTCCTGAAACAGCCAGTAAACCGTCCAATGCACCGGGAAAAGGACAAAAAAGCCCATTTTTTCAGGCACAGAGGCTATATTTTTACTTTTACGATGGACGCTATCAGCGTACGAAGGATGGCGTCATCGATATTTATGAAAAAAAAGGCGAATCCGGAAAATACGAAGCAACCTTAACGATCTGTTCTGTTTCTGCCAACGGAAGAAGCAGTGAGATTTTTTACACCGGAAAAGTTCTTTACAGTGATATGCTGATCCGTTTTTCCTTTGTAAATCAGTATAACCCACTGGAAGAAGATCTCCTGTACATTTTTAATCCTCTGGAGCTTCGAGATTTTACAACAGGACTTTTGTGTGGGATTTCCAGTGCGGATCTGATGCCCTGCGCATTCAAATGTGTGATCACTTTAAAACCACAGGAGCTTACCGAAGCGTTCCGCCACCAGCTGCTTTTTACAAAAAAAGATCTGAAGCGCTGGGAACAGCTGAATATGTTACTGATAGATAATATGGAAAAGTAGTTTTCTGCAAAAAACGGTACACCTTATATTTTATAAGCTGTACCGTTTTCGTATTTTTCTGTATCAGGGTTTGCCTGCAAACCCACACCGGATTGCCTGTGTCGGACATATCTTTTTACATCTTCCACATCGGATGCACTCTGCACTGTTGGGATTTTCCGTCGGATCGACCTCCATCTGGCAGATATTTCTGCATTTTCCGCAGTGAACACATTTTTCTTTATCTACTCTGTAACGAAAAACGGAAACTTTATTAAATACCGAATAAAAAGCTCCCAGCGGACAGATATACTTACAGAATGGCCGGTATATCATAATTGATAAGATAATAGTGATCACCAGGATTGTATTTTTCCACATGTACAGCCAGCCTACTGCACTTCGCATGGATTTGTTCAGCAGCACCAGAGGGATACCTCCTTCCAGTGTTCCTGCCGGGCAGATCAGCTTGCAGAAATATGGTGCTCCCTGGCCCATGATATCTACTACAAACATGGGAAGTATGATCACAAATACAAGAAAGATCACATATTTCAGTTTTCGCAGAAGCTTATCTCCCCGAAATGTCCGGATCTTCTTTGGAAAAGGAATCTTGTTCAACAGATCCTGGATCAGTCCAAAGGGGCAGAGAAATCCGCACACCAGTCTTCCAAGCAACGCTCCTACAAAGATCAGAAATCCAGCTACATAATATGCCATCTTGAAGTTCCAGCTTCCGATCACAGCCTGAAGGGAACCAATGGGACAGGCCCCTCTTGCCCCGGGGCAGGAATAACAGTTCAGCCCCGGAACACAGACATTTTTCAGTTTTCCGGTATAGATCTTTCCAGTCACAAAGCCTGATATGTGACTGTTTGTAAGGGCCGCCCACAATGCCTGGATCCCATGCCGCGGCCATTCATTTATTTTCATCTTCTTATTATCCAATGCCAATACACTCCATACAGATGTTGATCGCTTTTGTAAAAACTACAGACACCTCGCCCCTGCAGATTCCCAGTATCATCAGTAAAATTCCCAAAACCGCCAGAGCAGGTCCGATCCACCTGGATTCTGTTATTTTCCGAATCATTTTTCTACTCTCCATAATGATCATCTTTTACTTTGAAACGTTTTTAAACTCTTTTTCCACGATTTCCTTCCATTCGTCCAGTGTATGGCTTCCTGTATAGGTATCGCCTACAATGTTTCCATCTTTGTCAACAAAAAATGTTTCAGGAAATGCGGAAATCCCCTGCAGACGGCCGTTCATCATAGTAGTATCCGGTATCAGGAACGGATATTTTGCTTTTGTTTTTTCCTGAAGAATGCCTGCTTTTTTTACAGCCTCCTCGTCCTGATTTCCCTTTTCATCTGTAGTATCAAGCACCACGCCTGCTACTCCGACACCTTTCTCTTTCATTTCTTTATAAAGCTCCTGAAGTTCCGGAATTTCTTTTACACATGGTGAACACCAGGTTGTAAAAACATTTACCAGCGTCAGGTCATAGTCACTGAATACTTTTTCTGTATATGTTTTTCCATCTATTCCTGTTGTTTCAAATTTTCCTACAGATTTTACATCCTCCGGGTTGACGCTGGTATCCTGTGGCTGGTCAAACACGGAAATATTCTGATACGGTGTCATTTCCGTAATGTCGGTTTTGATCTTTTCCAGCTCCTTTGTCAGCTTTTCATCTGCATCTTTGTTGGTGCTCAGATAATATTTGTATTTCCCGTCACTGCTGCTTCCAAGCTCTTTATGCTCTGTACAGCCTGTGATCTCATCCAGCTTTTTCTGTGAAGCTTCGTCATAAACGCCAATTGTACCAATTCTGTCCAGACCTGCCACCCAGTCGTCATATCCGGTTCCCATCTTCTGTATTTCGGCATTTTTCTGTTCCTCTGTCATTTTGCTCCAGCTTACGTAGGCATATGTCACTGCATTGGTCTGATTCTCAAAATCTTCCGTGGTAAGCATTGCAATGCTCTGGTCCTTGATCTGCTTTAACAGCTCCTTCGAAAGTGAAAGCTTCAGTCCCAGAAACGGATATTCATAAGAATCCTGTGCCTTGCAGGTTACGTCGGAAGGCTTAAATGTACCTGCTACCAGATCTGATGAAACTGCCTCTCCATCCACCGCCATTGCCTCTCCGATATCTGCTGTTTCCGTGCTTTCTGCCGCCGTTACCGGTACGCTTCCAAATGCAGATATTCCTAATACCGCTGCTGCCATAAGTGCTGTTATTTTCTGTGTTCTTAATTTCATTGTTTATATTCTCCCTTCTGATATCACCGGCCCATATCCGGAACCGACGTATAATATCCGGAACCGACGTATATTTTATATGTAAATCTTGTTCTCTGTAGCCTTACTATATCATCCCCTGTATAAAATCTCTGTTAAGAAATAAAAAAATTTACAGGAATTTTATGCTATACATGATATGATAGATAACAAAGCAAAATCAACTGTTTTTTAGGAGAATTTATTATGCATATATTGATAATCGAAGATGAAAAGCAGCTCTGCCAGTCTATTGCGGAGGGACTTCGCATGGATGGCTATGAAGCGGACACATGTTTTGACGGGGATGAAGGACTGGAATTATGTCTGGTGGAAAATTATGATCTCATCCTTCTTGATCTGAACCTTCCAGGCGTTGATGGTCTGGAAATCCTGCGCCAGTTTCGGGAATCCGATACTTCCACTCCCGTTTTGATCCTCTCTGCCAGAGGACAGATCCAGGACAAGGTTGAAGGGCTTGATCTCGGTGCCAATGACTATCTCACAAAGCCTTTTCATTTTGAAGAGCTGGAGGCACGGATCCGAAGTCTGACACGAAGGAAATTTATCCAGCAGGATGTATGTCTGCAATGCGGACGTATCAGCTTTGATACCCGTACAAGAAAGGCCAGTATCGATGGACTTCCTCTTTCTCTGACCCGAAAGGAAAGTTCTCTTCTGGAATATTTCCTTCTTCATCAGAACCGTATCATAAGCCCAGAAGAAATGATCGAGCATATCTGGGACGGAAGCGTCAACAGTCTCAGCAATTCCATTCGTGTCCACATTTCTTCTCTTCGAAAAAAGCTGCGCACTGCTCTCGGCTTTGATCCGATACAGAATAAGATCGGCCAGGGTTACATTTTAACGGAGGATATACAATGAAAAAAATAACCGGAAAGCTATCTCTTCAATGGCGTCTGACACTGATCACTGCGCTGCTTATGACAGTCACCTGCATTCTGATGTATTTTTTTATCAGTCAGTCTGCAGTTGCCGGAATGGAGAATCTGGGAGATTACATGATACGGATCGATAACCCAGATTCTGCTCCCATCACCTTTAATATGAATCCCTCCGTCTTATTTCCGGAGCTTTCCGATCAGCTGCAGTTAACCAAAAAACTTTTTCTCACCAAAGGACTCATGGTAACAGGGATCATCATCCTTCTCAGCAGCATCTGCACTTATTTTATCAGCCGTCAGGCATTACTTCCCCTGCGCAGACTCAGCCAGGAGGTAAACAAAATAGAGGTCCAGAACCTTTCAGAGGCTCTTGAAGTTCCTGCTACCAATGACGAGATTTCCCGCCTGACCATTTCATTTAACAAAATGCTCGCACGCCTAGATGAGGCATTTACTGCCCAGAAGCAGTTTTCTGCCAATGCAGCCCATGAGCTTAGGACTCCTCTTGCCGTTATCCAGACAAATCTGGAGGTCTTTGCCCGCAGGGAAACACCTGCTTTAAAAGATTATCAGGAGATTTTTGCCATGCTCCAGGAGCAGACCGGGCGACTTTCCCATCTGGCTGAAATCCTCCTGGATATGACCGGTGTACAGACTGTTGAACGTTCCGAGAGGATCTCTCTGGCAGCACTGACGGATGAGGTTTTCTGCGACCTGGCTTCCATAGCGGAACAGAAAGAAGTTGAACTGATCCAGCAGGAAGGTGACTGCATCATTACCGGAAGCTATCTGCTGCTGTATCGCGCTGTGTACAATCTTGTGGAAAATGCGATCAAATACAATCACTCCGGTGGAAAAGTAACCGTAAATATCCATCCTTCCGAAGAAATAACAGATACATCCACCTCTGTCAATTACGCCTTTCTTGAAGTCTCTGATACCGGAATCGGCATTCCTCCTGAATATCAGGAAAAAATCTTCACCCCGTTTTTCCGTGTGGACAAATCAAGAAGCCGCGCTATGGGAGGTGCCGGCCTGGGGCTTGCACTTGTCAGTGAAATTGTCAGACAGCATAACGGACAGGTAAAAGTACTGGAAAGCAGCAAAAAAGGCAGCATGATCGCAATTATGCTACCAGTCTGAACATGTTTGTATTACATTTACTTTATATGCTCATGAACGCAATCGCTTTGCGATCTGCGTTCAAAATTAAATAATGTGAATATTCACTTCTGTTTCGCTTTCTCTCTCATAATGCTTCCCTGTACAGTGCCAGGATATCCTCCTGAACGGTTTTCTGAGGATTTACCGCAATGTTTCCGCTTTTCATGGCATCCTCTGTCATCTGCGCAAAATACTCATCCGTAACCCCGGTGTCCGATAATTTCGCAGGGATTCCAACCTAGGCGTTCAGCTCATAGCCATTACTGCTCACCAGACCGGAGATCGCCGGTGCGCCAAAGGTTGCAAATACAATGCCGAACATGACAAATCCGTAATTCTCCCCGGTGTGCTTCATTCCGAAAATAGAGCTTGTCAGGGACGGAAAGCTTCCCATGATGCCGCCGTAGCAGCCGTACATCAGCACAACAGCAACTGTTACTGCCAGGGATCTTGATACAGCGAGAACTCCCATAGCGATCACTGCCACGATCAGCACTCCTTTGATGCAGACGATCCTTCCCACTTTATCTGCCAGTGTCGGAAGCACCAGTCTGGCTCCCGCATTGACAATGGATCCAAGCATAACGGCGCTGACTGCCACTGCAGACGGGATCCCAAGGTCGATCTGGTAGGTCTGGGATACCGGTGAAACCATAAAATAAGAAATCAGTCCAAAGAACATGGTCGCAAGAAGAAGATAAAAATTTCTTGTACGCATCATCTCTCCGGATGTATACTGCTTCATCTCCGATGTTCCGGACTTTGCCGCAGAGCCACCTGCGTTCACCAGACTCTTATCGGGTGCCTGAAAAAAGATGCCGCACAGGATCCAGGAAACTGCGATGGCTGCCCCAATGATCAGAAAGGTTTTCTGCACGCCCTCTGCCTCCAGCAGCTTTCGACTCAGCGGCGCCAGGAAAAATCCGCAAAGTCCGTTGGCAGTTACCACAACGCCGGAAGCAAATCCGGTACGGTCCGGGAACCATCTCTGCACAGTTGCCAGGATCACCGTGTAGATCATTCCCTGTCCAAATCCCTGCATCACGCCATAGGACAGATACATAGGAAGCGGTGTAGGAACGATCAGAAATGTGGATGCCAGGATTCCTGCCGCAAAGGTCCCGCCTCCGATCCATACAATCGTCTTTTCCTTAAAGCGGTTCTGCATCCTTCCGCCTACGATATTTCCGAATACAAAGGTGCTCAGTGCCAGATAAAAGCACATAGATGCCTGTCCTTGGCTCCAGCCTGCCTGCTCCATCACATAGGGCTGGTAAATAGACCATACATGGGGATATCCGGTAAAAAAGATTGCGAAAGCTCCGAATATCATAGTCAGCAGACGCTGTTTTTTCTGTATTCCTGTCATAATTTCCTCCTCTGAAAAAGATTTCAGGCCTGCTCTATATTCTCTGCTCACAGAATGCAGCCTGTTTCTGTACACACGATCTGCACGTTTTCCTGCACATTAGCTCCGCTTATTACGTTTTTTCATTTTATATTTCTTTATTTACGCAAAAAGCACGCCATGTAACAGGCGTGCTTTCGTGATTTTCTATGATTTCTGTTGCTTATTTGATTATCTTCAGCTCATATTCCCTGATTCCCAGGCCGATCTTTTCTGCCTGATCCAGAGTTGCCTTCCACTCAATATTCGGATTGGAATCCTTAAAGTGGTCATGGTGACAGTGCCATCCCGGCTCTGCCAGATGCTCTCCAAGCTGGCTGTTGGCGATCGGTGTTGCATTCAGGCAGGCATCTGCACAGGCCTGATCCAGTGCAACCGGGTCAAAGCTTGCGAACATTCCGATATCCGGAAGGATCGGCGCATCATTTTCACCATGGCAGTCACAGTTAGGGCTGATATCCTGTACCAGTGCAATATGGAAATGGGGACGTCCGTGACAGACAGCCTGTGCATACTCTGCCATCTTGCGATCAAGAAGCTCGTTTGCACTGCTATTCGGATTGTATACGGCATCATAACTGCAGGCCCCGATACAGCGGCCACAGCCTTTGCATTTATCGTAATCGATAACTGCTTTCTTGTTTACATATGTAATCGCATCACTTCCGCACTCTTTCGCACAACGGCGGCAACCACGACAGACATCTTCATGGATGGCCGGCTTTCCGCTGGCATGCTGCTGCATTTTTCCGGCACGACTTCCGCATCCCATACCGATATTCTTCAGAGCACCGCCAAAGCCGGTTGTCTCATGTCCCTTGAAATGGCTGAGACTGATAAAAATATCTGCGTCCATGATAGCATGTCCGATCAGGGCAGTTTTGCAGTATTCTCCGTTTACTACCGGAACTTCTACTTCATCGGTTCCTCGAACTCCGTCACCGATGATGATCTGACATCCGGTTGTGATCGTGTTAAATCCGTTAAGATTTGCACAGTCCAGATGCTCCAGTGCATTCTTTCTGCTTCCCGGATAAAGAGTATTACAATCTGTCAGGAACGGCATTCCGCCCTGCTCCTTACAAAGATCTGCGACTACCCTTGCATAGTTCGGACGAAGGAATGCCATATTTCCAAGCTCTCCGAAATGCATCTTGATGGCTACGAATTTTCCATCCATATCAATATCTTTGATTCCTGCGGCAACACAGAGTTTTTTCAGTTTGTCCAGCTGGCTGGTTCCCACCGGACAACGAAAATCAGTGAAATAAACTGTTGATTTTTCCATTCTGGTTTTTCTCCTGCTGATTCTTTTTATGTAATTACATTTATTTAAACTCTACACGTTTTTTCTGTTTCTGTCAACGGATACTCGCATTCGTAAAATTCCATCTATTTCTCCCATATTCCTTTACAAAATCCTTCATCTTACCCATGGAAAAGAACCTGGGAAAAATAACGGATCATTCCGTCGCTGGTCCAGCATAGCATTCCTGCAGCGTCTGCCATTTTCTGTGCATCCACACAGTAAGCGGACATGCAGGAATTATGTTTATAAGGTCCCGCACTCATGATCAGAAGATCAGTTATTCCCTCTTCTTTCATCTTCTCTGCCAGCTGTTCTGTCAGTTTGTTATGAGCAAGTTTTGCCTTTTTGTAGTCCATAAGGCCATCCTGCATTGTCTGGAGTATCAGCGTTTTTTCGTATTTCAGCGCATGCTCTTTCATCTCCTCTACAGTGCCGCTCTGTGGTGGACATGCCGGGTTTTTATCATAATTCCCGCAAAGATTGTCCTCGCAGAAAACCCGGTATTCCGGCACAAATACAAGCTGATCGGTACTTATGACCGCTGCGTCGGAAAAACCAAGAGCTTTTGCTTCTTCAATAAGATTCATTTTTTCTCTCCTGTGTTTTTTTCTTTTATAGTGCCACATTTTATTTGTTTTTACAAGCTCTGACTTTCACTCCGCCGCCAGACGGATAAACTCCTCCATCTCTCTTGTCTTAAACTTGTTCTTATGGTAAAAGATCTGCCGGTACATGGATATCTCCACATCTTCCACATGTAAAAGGGCAATTCTTCCTTTCCGGATATCCCGCTCCACAGCCAGATAGGGAAGAAAGGAAAGTCCGTGGTTCTTTTCCAGCATGCGGATGATGAAAGCGGTATCGCTGATCTCCAGTACCGGTGACAGGGCCTGCTTCTTAAGCGCCAGCTGCTGCTCCAAGGCCTGCCGATAATTGGCATTCTTTTCCGTGAGAAAAAAAGGCTCTTCCAGAATATCCTCCATCTTCAGCGTCTTTCCCGCAAACTCCGAATCTGCAGAGGCCACAAATACTACCGGCTCCGCCTTCTCCATGACCTTCACCCAGTTCTGGTCCCACCTTGGGGTATCCAGTATATAAATAAGATCCAGCCCGTTATGCTCCATCATCCGTATCAGCTGCTCCGGTGTATCAATAGTCACCTGCATATTTACTTTCGGGTGAAACTCACGAAATTTGCTGAGAACAGCCGGAAGCTTTGCTGTGCAGAGAGATTCAATAGTCCCGATATGCAATGGATTTTTCAGTTCCGCATCGTCATTCATTGACTTTTTTGCTTTATTTACATCATATAAGATCCGGCTTGCATGCTCCATAAACTCTTTTCCGGACGGAGTAAGCACCACACGCTTTCCGGTTCTGTCAAAAAGTCTTGTTTCCAGCTCATTTTCCAGAAGACGGATCTGGACAGTGATCGCTGACTGGGTGTATCCCAGAACCTCTGCTGCCCTGGAAAAGCTCTGAAGCTGTGCTACATGTACAAACGTCTCCAACTGACGGATTTCCATGATTTTCTCCCTTTTACTATGAAATTTTTTCATCGTGATGATGAAATCTGTGAATTTGCCTTATTTTTATGTCAATGTTACAATACAATCACGAGGACGTCAATCGTATTTTTGTGCAAAATGAATAAATTCATACTTAGGAGGAAAGAATCCAAATGGAAAAGAAAAAAATCAAGATCGGACTTGTGCCGAAGCTGATCATTGCCATCATCGTAGGTATCCTGTTCGGCCAGTTCCTTCCGGAAGGCTTCTGTCGCTTTGTTGTAACCCTTTCCGGATTTTTCAGTACCTTTCTGAAATTCGTCATCCCGCTGATGATCCTTGCCTATGTGACCATGGGTATTGCGGATCTTTCACAGGGTGCAGGGAAGCTTCTCCTGATCACAGTGGCTCTGGCTTATGGCTCCACTCTGATCGCAGGTTCCGCATCCTATCTGGTATCATCCAGCCTGTTCCCGCACTTTATGAGTGAAGGTGCACTGGATCAGATCGCAGCTACCGCAGACGCATCCCTGACACCGTTTTTCTCCATCACACTGGAGCCGGTCATGGATACTCTTTCTGCTGTTGCTCTTGCCTTTGTCATGGGACTGTGCCTCTCTTCCATGCGTGGAAAAGAAATGGGAAACAGCCTTTATAACGGAATGAGTGACTTTTCCAAGATCATTGACAAGGTCCTTCATACCATTATCATCCCGCTGCTTCCGCTTTACATCTGCGGAACCTTCACAGATATGACTATTTCCGGAAAAACCTTTGCCATCTTAAGCATCCTCTGGAAGGTATTCCTTGTTGTTATCATCATGCACCTGATCTGCATTACGATCCAGTTTGTGATCGCAGGTACTGTCAGCAAAAAGAATCCTTTCACTCTGATCAAAAATCAGATTCCGGGATACACAACTGCTCTGGGAACCCAGTCTTCCGCAGCTACCATCCCGGTCAATCTGGAATGTGCCAAAAAAGACGGCGTGTGCGAGCAGATCCGCAACTTCGTAGTACCGCTCTGTGCAAACATCCACATGGCCGGTTCCATGATCACCATCACAGCCTGTGCTACTGCAGTCTGCCTTATGAACCAGCTGCCCATCAGTCTTGGGATCATCGTTCCGTTCATCATGACTCTCGGTGTTGCCATGGTTGCATCTCCCGGTGCTCCCGGTGGTTCCATCATGACTGCCCTTCCATTCCTTTACATGGTATTCGGAGCTGAAGCCGGTGATCCGGACGGTGCAATCTGTGCGATCATGGTTGCCCTTTATATCACACAGGATTCCTTTGGAACAGCCTGCAATGTATCCGGTGACAATGCTATCGGCGTGATCGTTGACACTATTTATAAGAAATTTATTGTAAAAACACCACAGGAGAATTAAGCAAAATGTCTTTTATCAGTGTATTTGACGTTATGGGTCCCAACATGATCGGTCCTTCCAGTTCTCATACCGCAGGGGCTGCACGCATTGCTTTCCTTGCCCAGAAGATGATCACGCCGCCCCTGAAAAAAGTGGAATTCATCCTTTATGGTTCCTTCGCCAGAACATACAAGGGACACGGTACAGACCGTGCCCTCCTTGGCGGGATCATGGGCTTTTCCACAGATGACATGCGTATACGGAATTCTTTTGATATTGCCAGGGAACAGGGGATCGACTTTTCCTTTACTCCAAATGAAGCGGAAACCGATGTCCATCCCAACACTGTAGATATCCATATGGTCAATGAACAGGGACAGGAAATGACAGTCCGGGGGGAATCGCTGGGCGGCGGCAAGGTCCGTATTGTGGAGATCAACCACGTGAAAGTGGATTTCACCGGCGAATACAGTGCCATCATCGTGATTCATCAGGATACTCCCGGTGTTGTGGCCTACATCACCAGATGCTTAAGTGAACGTAACATTAACATTGCCTTCATGCGCCTCTTCCGTGAATCCAAAGGAACCACAGCCTATACGATCGTGGAATCCGACGGTCATCTCCCGGAAGATATCGTAGAAAGCATTCACCGGAACACCAACATCCATGATGTCATGGTTGTTCAGATGTAGGGAAAAGGAGGATGTGTTTTATGGATTTCAAAAATGCCAAGGAACTTCTTGCTCTCTGCCAGAAAAAAAAGCTTCCGATTTCCGAAGTAATGCGCCAGCGTGAGATCCTTCTCGGTGAAACCACTGCTGAAATCGTGGACCAGCGCATGGACCGTGTTCTGGAGATCATGAAGGATGCTGCTTTTTCCCCCATCAAAGATCCGGTGATATCTATGGGCGGACTGATCGGCGGTGAAGCCCGAAAGCTCTGCGAATTTCATGACCTGGGAAAAAGCCTGTGCGGAAATGTTCTCGGAAAGGGTATCACCTACGCTATGGCAACCCTTGAGACCAACGCTTCCATGGGACTTATCGTTGCCTCTCCTACTGCCGGCAGTGCCGGGATCGTTCCCGGAATGATGCTTGCACTTCAGGAGGTCTACGGCTTTTCCGATAAAAAAATCCGCCAGGCACTATTTAATGCAGGCGCGATCGGCTATCTTGCCATGCGTAATGCAACAGTTGCCGGTGCTGTTGGCGGATGTCAGGCTGAGGTCGGAATCGCTTCTGCAATGGCTGCTTCCGCTGCTGTGGAGCTTCTTGGCGGTACACCTCTTCAGTGTACTTATGCTGCTTCCACGGTTCTTATGAACATGCTTGGACTTGTGTGCGACCCGGTAGGCGGCCTGGTAGAATATCCCTGCCAGAACCGTAACGCAGCCGGTGTTTCCAATGCCCTAATCGCAGCCGAAATGTCACTGGCCGGTATCCCCCAGTTCATCCCGCTGGATGAGATGATCGATGCCATGTATACTGTGGGCAAAAAGCTTCCTGCAGAGCTTCGTGAAACTGCTCTCGGCGGTTGTGCAGCCACACCGTCCGCCTGTGAAAAGTGTCATCTTTGCAGTTGAAATGCAACTATGGCAGAGAAAAAGCAGTTGGATATCTTATGCCCCATTTGTTGCACAGCTCTATATTGAATAATAACTTCATAGTTTGCTCAGTCAGATAATAAAACGGAGAATTCCTTAAATTTTTCTTTCGGGAATTCTCCGTTTTATTTTTTATAAATCCTAATTTATAATTTCATGTGTAAATATCTTTTATTTCTCCAACACCGGGATATTCTCCTTTTCTGATACAGTAATTTTACAGGTTTGTCATAAAACAGGCATTCTGATCTCGCATTCGCTGATTGCTCAGATTTTTTCGATTTTATTTCGTAATCCCAGCATTCTGTGATCCAGATTAGCAATTTCTTCTGCATATTTTTTTAATTCTGTTTCAATTTCCGCATTGTCTCTTTTTTTATAATACAATTCATATTCTAACACAGACCAGTAATCCATCGCAATGGTCCGAAGCTGTATTTCCACCAGTTCTTTCTGTTCACCTTCCGCAGAGTAGATAGGTACTTTCACGATCAGATGAAGACTTTTGTAGCCGTTTTTCTTTGGATTTTTAATGTAATCCTTTATCCGGACGATCTCGATATCCTTCTGCATTTCCAGGGATTCTGCAACCTGGTAAAGCTCATCCTCAAACGGACAGACTACACGGATGCCGATGAGATCTTTCAGATTTTTTCTGGCAGTCTCAAAATCCGGTTCCAGTCCTTTTTTCAGAAGTTTAGCGTAAATACTTTCAGCACTTTTTATCCGGTTGGTGATCTGACTGATCACAGTACGCTTTTTCTGTCCGGAAAGTTCTGCGTTGATCATTTTAAGCTTCGCCATGAGAATATCTATAGCCGCCTTGCAGCGGAGACGATAGTCCGGATCCTTGATGTAACTTGCAATGGCTGCTGTTTTTTCTGCCGCCAGTTTAAGATGTTCCGGTTCTGCTGAACTCAACTCCTGAGCCTGCTCTTTTCTGATCTTCGTTGATTTCTTTTTTGACATAGTTTTTCCGTATGTTTTAATTTTACTTTCTAACTGATCTATTGTGTACCTTTCTATCTTATATGTAACTGCAGAAGTTTGCATCAAATCAAAGTAAGACTATTGTTAATTATCTGCAAAAAATCCTTCTGAAAATCTGAATATCTCAGTTTTTCCAGAAGGATCTTTTTTATATCTTTATTATTTTACAGGAACTCCGACTGCAGCGCATCGTATCCGGTCTCACCTGTACGGATACGAACAGCGTTACGGATCTCATAGCTAAATATCTTTCCATCGCCTGGATCACCGGTAAACGCTGCTTTCTGCACAGCATCAATAACTTTGATCTCCCAATCTTCCGATGATACCACGATTTCAAACTTGATCTTCGGTTTCAGAAATACATCGATCTTGGAACCACGGACATATTCTGTATAGCCGCGCTGTGTTCCGCAGCCCATGATCTGGGTTACTGTAAAACCGTTAACCTGGATCTCATTTAACGCTGCTTTGACATCTTCCATTTTTTCTTCTCTTACGATTGCTTCTATTTTAATCAACATACTATAATCTCCTCTTTAACACCATCATTCACATTAACAGGAAATGGACTCTTATCAGTCAAATCCATTAAATGACGGATATGCATTCTCTCCATGCTGGGACGCATCCAGACCAACCATCTCTTCCTTCGGATCTACACGAAGCGGTGTAAAGATCCGCACGATCCCGATACAGATCAGCGTTCCCACAATAGCAACCGCAATGGTGATCACAATACTCAATACCTGCGCCAGGAACAGACGGTGATCTCCAAACACAAGGCCATCCCATTTTGCAACCGAGTTAATGGAAGTTTTTCCGAAGAGACCTGTTGCGATTCCTCCCCAGATACCACCGATACCATGGCAGCCAAAAGCATCCAGGGCATCGTCGATCTTCAGCTTCTGTTTCAGAAGGATCACAGTAAAGTAACAGATCGGGCTTACCAGGATCCCAATGATAAAGGATGCCCATACCGGTACGAAACCAGCTCCCGGTGTAATGGCTACCAGTCCGATAACAAGACCTGTGGATGCACCAACCAGTGTCGGTTTTCCCTCGCGGATCACCTCGATCAGCATCCAGGTCAGCAGTGCGCAGGCAGAAGAAATACTGCTAGTCATAAAGGCATGTGCCGCAAGGCCGTCTGCCTTCAGCGCACTTCCTGCATTAAAACCGAACCATCCGAACCACAGCATAGCTGCTCCGAGAAATACAAATGGGATATTGTGTGTGCGATAGGTTGCTTTTGCATAGCCTCGTCTCTGTCCAAGATAAATGGCAAGAACCAGTGCACTGACACCGGAACTGATATGTACCACATTTCCTCCTGCAAAGTCCACAGAGCCAATGGCTGCCAGAAATCCACCGTCTCCCCAGACCATATGTGCCATTGGATAATACACGATCAAAGACCAGATCGCAATAAAGAAAAACAGCGCCTTAAAACGCATTCTTCCAACCACGGCACCGGTGATCAGTGCCGGTGTGATCATGGCAAACATCATCTGGAACGCCACAAATACCAGATGCGGGATCGTATCCGCATAAGGTCCCGGCTCCCAGCCTACGCCATTCAGCGCAAACCAGCGAAAATCTCCGATGATCCCGCCATGATTTCCTCCAAATGCCAGTGAATATCCAAACAATGTCCACATAACTACGGACAGTCCCATGATCGCCCCACAGGCCATCATGGTATTTACCACATTTTTCCTGCGGACCAGTCCTCCGTAGAAAAACGCAAGCCCAGGTGTCATAAAGAACACAAAGGCTGTACAGATCAGCATAAAGCCGGTATCTCCTGCATTCATCATTCATTTCCTCCTCAATTCCCTCAATTATTCTGCAACGCAAAAAGCGCCTGGAAACTCAATTTCCAGACGCCTTTGTCATGTCAGTTAGCATAGCAGATAATTTGTGGGTTTTCAAGAGTTTTTTCGCTATTTTTCTGTTTTCTTACAGAATTACTATGTTTTATGTGGATATGAAATTTATTTTCGGCAATCTATCCGGTTATAAATATTGGAGAGATTTTATTTTATCTATTACTGTACTATAACACGGACTATGCTCAGGATCAGCAGATGTGCCGGATAGAAAATATAGAAAAACCACTTGGAAAACTTCGGTGCTTTTTCGGATTTTTTGCCATTATAGAAGCACAGGATGATGATTCCTGATGCCACGATCCCTGCTGCCGAAAACAGAGCATGGAGCATTGCCGGTCCCGCTGCCATTTTTTCCACGTAGGAGCTGTAGTTAAACAGCACAAAAAGGGCAGCACCGACTCCGTACGCTGTTATCATCCTCTTCCTGTTCCCCCAGCTCTCATGGAACCAGATGGTAAAAACCGGTGCCAGGATTGCCCAGTCCGAATAAACGGATAGTAAAAGGAGCAGGATCAGAAGTGGAATTCTCCATTTACTTGCCATCATCCTTTCCTGAACAACCAGGATCATAAAACAGATAAACAGAGTAAAGATCATATTCAGCTGTGAATTTCCAAAAGCCATCATATAGGGAACCTGGGAGATTCCGGCAAAGATCAGAAGTCTTTCGCCATATTTTCTCCTGGAATGTGTATAGTAAAAACCTTCCACAAGAAAATAGCACATGGTAATGGCTGTGAAGTAACCAATGTCTATAAACACTTCCCACAGAATCGTGTTTTCCGGCAGAAGCACGTTGGCGATATGATTCAGAAACATGGTAAAAATTGCCAGATATTTAATGGCATCCCGGGTCAGTCCCGGCTTTTCTGTTATTGGCATGATCTTCTCCTTCTGTGCAGAAAAATTTTCAGACCTTTCACATCTTCTGCACAATATAATACATTTATCTTACACTGATTTTCTGACTCATACAACTTTTTTTGTTATTGCTGGAGTTGCCTTTTTCTCAAGGTAAGCTTATACTGTAGAAAGCGTGCTGTATTTTATATGGCAAAACTTCTCAGCAAACACTGTAAAACAATAAATTCGGAAAGGAATTATCGATCATGATCCAGGATATCGCACCACATACCTATCACAATGAGTACAAACCTGTGGCCCCGGATAAAGAAAGCCACATCCTTGCCTATGAAGAAGGAAAGATCCTTATGAAAAAAGATGGCGAGACTATGACTCTTCCAAGCTTTGGAGAGCTGGAAGGAAAAGTTGAAAATCTCTATGAGAATTATATCTATCTCTTCTCCATTGACGAAGAGCATTTTTATCTGATCCCGGATCTTGACACCAGTCTCCTTCCTGGTTATCAGTTTGAGATCACAAGAGTTCTCCGCACAGCGGAGCCACAGTATCTGGCTTTCGCAGGAATCACCGGATATCAGCTCTTTCAGTGGTACAGCAAGCGCCGTTTCTGCGGCTGCTGCGGCAAACCGATGGTACATGATAAACATGAGCGCAAGATGATCTGCCCTGCCTGTGGAAACGGTGAATATCCGGTGCTTTCTCCGGCTGTGATCGTAGGCGTTACCAACGGTGACAAGCTGATCCTCTCCAAATATGAGGGCCGAAATCACACCCGCTACGCCATGATCGCAGGTTTTGCCGAGATTGGCGAGACCATCGAGGAGACTGTCCACCGTGAAGTTATGGAAGAGATCGGCGTAAAGGTCAAAAATCTCCGCTACTACAAGAGCCAGCCATGGTCCTTCTCCGGAACCCTTCTGTTTGGCTTCTACTGTGATCTGGATGGCGACGACACTCTGACTGTAGACCACGATGAGCTTTCCATGGCCTCCTGGTTCGACCGGGAAGACATTCCGGATGAAGGAGATAATATCAGCCTTACCAAGGAAATGATGATGGCATTTAAGCATGGAAAAGCCTGAAGTATCGCTTGCCTGATTCCGTAAACAATTTTTCGTAACCAATTTCACAAAAAAACACCGGCCATTCATCTGTAACATGTCCTGTCCAGGCTGCCAGATCATCTCTGACATCTCAGCCCCAGTACATATTCCGATGAATGCCGGTGTTTTATTTTCTATTTTTCTATTTTTCTTCCGAGTCGGAGCAATCTGCCTAAAACCGTTTTATTTCTCCGGTGTCAGATGCCAAATATCTCTGTTGTACTCTTCGATGGTTCTGTCTGAAGAGAAGTATCCTGCTTTTCCGATATTTACAAGCATTTTCTCTGCCCATGCGGTTCTGTCCTCATAATCGGACAGTGCCTGATCTTTCACCTTCGCATAATCCTCGAAGTCAAGAAGAGTCATGAACCAGTCTTTGCTTACGATCTCATGATGCAGTCTTCTTAAATGCTCCTCACTTCCAATAGAAAGAAGCTCGTTTCCTACGATAAAGTCTACTGCACGACGGATGCGCTCGTCTTTCTCATAAAAATCTCTGGAGCAGTAGTCAGCCTTTTCATAGTGTTCGATAACCTGCTCACTGGACTCTCCGAAGATATAGATATTATCCTTGCCTACCAGCTGGCTGATCTCCACATTTGCACCATCCATGGTTCCCAGTGTTACAGCACCGTTGAGCATGAACTTCATGTTTCCTGTTCCGCTGGCCTCCTTGGAAGCAAGAGAGATCTGCTCGGAGATATCGCAGGCAGGGATCAGCTTCTCTGCTGCACTTACGTTGTAGTTTTCCACCATAACAACTTTCATGTACGGGGAAACCTCCGGATCATTGTTGATAAGCTCCTGTAAGCAGAGAAGCAGGTGGATAATATCCTTTGCGATAACGTATGCAGGAGCTGCCTTTGCACCGAAGATAAAGGTTACCGGGCGCTGCGGCTTCTCGCCTGCTTTGATCTTCAGATAACGGTCAATGATGTAAAGTGCGTTCAGCTGCTGACGTTTGTACTCATGAAGACGTTTGATCTGGATATCATAAACACTGTGTGTGTTGATCTCTTCACCTGTGTTGGCTTTGATAAACTCCGCACATCTCTTCTTTGCATCCTGCTTGATCTTAAGGATATTTGCAAGAACGTCCTGATTTCCCTTGAAGCCAAGCATCTTGTCAAGCTCAAAGGAATCCTTGCGGAAGCCGTCACCGATCATGGATGTGATGTACTCTGTCAGCGGATGGTTGCAGTGAAGGAGCCATCTGCGGAAGGTAATTCCGTTTGTCTTGTTATTGAATTTCTCCGGATAGATCTCATAGAACTGATGAAGCTCTGTCTCCTTCAGGATATCGGTATGAAGGGATGCAACACCGTTGATGGAAAATCCGTAGTGGATGTCCATATGTGCCATGTGTACCAGGTCATTCTTGTCGATGATAGCAAGATTTTCCTGCGGATATTTTGCTTTGATACGCTCGTCCAGCTTGCGGATGATCGGCATCAGATGCGGAACAACCTCCTCAAGATAGGAGATCGGCCATTTCTCAAGTGCCTCTGCAAGAATGGTATGGTTGGTATAAGCGCATACATGAGATACGATCTCGCATGCCTCCTCGAACTCGATTCCACGCTCTGTGAGGAGACGGATAAGCTCCGGAATTACCATACTCGGATGTGTATCGTTGATCTGGATCACTGCGTAATCGGCAAGGTCATGAAGATTGCAGCCTTTTGCTGTTGCCTCATCCAGGATCAGCTGTGCCGCATTGCTTACCATGAAGTACTGCTGATATATACGAAGCTTTCTTCCTGCATCATCGCTATCATCCGGATACAGGAACAGTGTCAGGTTGTGGAGCAGATCCCTCTTATCAAAGGAGATTCCCTCGCCCACAATGCTCTCATCTGCAATATCAATATCAAAAAGGCGAAGCTTGATCGCTTTGTTCTCATAGCCTGCAACATCAATATCATACAGTGTGGATTTCAGCATAAAGCCCTTAAATGGGACATAATAGGAAACGCCTGCATCTGTAAGCCAGCTCTCCGGCTGGATCCAAGGATTCGGTGTCTCAAACTGAAGATGATCCTTAAACTCCTGTTTGAAAAGTCCGAGGTGATAATTAAGTCCGATTCCTTCTCCCGGAAGTCCCAGAGTTGCAATGGAATCCAGGAAGCATGCTGCCAGACGGCCAAGTCCGCCGTTTCCGAGAGATGGCTCCGGCTCGATCTCCTCGATCATGGAAAGCTCTTTTCCGTTTTCTTTAAGATATTTCGCAACTTCATCATAAACGCCCAGATTGATCAGGTTGTTGGAAAGAAGCTTACCGATAAGAAACTCTGCGGAAATATAATAAATTTTCTTTTTTCCTTCCTGGTAGCCGCGGCCCTTCAGCTGCTCCTTTGTCCAGGAGAGAAGTCCGTGATAGATTTCCTCGTTTGTACAATCTTTTACATTTTTGTTATATTTGTCTTCAAATACTTTGCTTAATGTTTCCATTTTGATCTCCTTTCATGGATCTTGATGGGATGAAATATGTTTTTACAAGGTTGTTTGCTTTGTTTTGATGATATTAGGATATCACGCATTTCTTTTCAAAAATATAACAATCCTGTCATGATATGCAAGATATTTGTCAGACTGTTTTTCACTTTTTACGGTAGCTCTGCATAAAAACATAACCGATACATATGCGGTTGCTTCGGGAGCTTTCTCAGATCTGTCTCATACTCTTCCTGTATTTATGCGGTGAAACCTTATTGGACTGCTGAAATTTCTTTATAAAATAACTTGTACTGTTAAATCCCACCTGCATGGCGATCTCCGTCACAGGTGCATCGGAATGCGTAAGAAGATACTTCGCCTTCTCCATACGGAAGTCATTGATGTATTCCACCAGGGTTTTTCCCGTATACTGGCGGAAAAGCTTCATAAAATAATACTCACTGTAATTGGAAAGTCCGGAAAGCTCTGAAACGGTAAGATTCTCCTGGTAGTGAAGGCTGATATGATCCAGCACTTCCTTTACTGCTGCAAGGCTCTTGTTCTGCTCTGTGCTTACCGGGATAATATAATGCTTCGTCAGCATCTCATAAAAGAAATCAAAAAACAGCATTTTCAGCTTCACATAGAAATATGGCTTCTTCTCCGTATGACAGTCATGGATCTCCAGAAAAATTTCCCGTAGCTTCTCATATCCGGAATCTCCCTCTTCTATATGATGGCAGAATTCTGCCTTGTTTTCTATTAATGGTGATACCACACATTCCTGGCAGATATCTCCCGGCTGACCTGCAAGGAAGCCCAGGCTGAAAACCACACTCTTATAATAAAGAGGCTTCTTAAGATCCGTGCGCATACTATGGAGAACTCCGCAGTTCACGATCAGGATATCCCCCTTTTTCAGGCGGATGCTCTCCCGGTTCAGTCTGGCAAAGCCACTGCCTTTTTCAATATACATGATCTCCATCTCACTGTGCCAGTGGTCATACAGTGCATGAAAGATTTCACAGTTCGCCATATAGGTTTCCACCGGCAGCTCAAAGGAACCGTGAGGGCTTAATTCTTTTAAATTATCATCCACTTCGGATACGTGAAGAGGATTTTTTGCGGATGTGTCTGTTTCTGGCATGATTTCCTCCGTGATCAATATCTATCCTGCGGACATTTGCCTTCCGCTGGATATCCAATCCTTACATAATGATTCTGTTTGACTCCCTTAGTGTAAAGGATATTTACAACCATGACAATATTATATTTCCTGTTTTCTTTTTTATGACGTTACGGTTACTCTGTTCTCAGCAACACGCTTCGCGATACACTTCCATAAACGGCAATCTTGACTTTTCCCCTTCCAACTGCTATATATAATATTTAGAATAAAATAATTTGACTTTAAAAGGAAAGAAAACTACCATGAATCCATTAAAAAAAGCTTACTGCCGGGTTTTCCAGAATGTCTTTAAATTCGCCCTTCCACTGCTTCCTTACCGCAATCCGAAGATCATCGGAAGCGTCAAAGGTATTCCGGAAGTTCTGGAAAAAAGAAACTATAACAATGTACTCATCATCACAGATGCAGGGATCCGAAGCCTTGGCCTTACAGAAAGACTGGAGCAGACACTGAAGCGAAGCTGCATCTCTTACCACATCTACGACAAAACCGTTGCCAATCCAACAACCGTCAATGTGGACGAAGCCCTTCACATGTATCTGGACAATGACTGCCAGGCGATCATCGGCTTCGGCGGAGGTTCCAGTATGGACTGTGCAAAAGCCACAGCAGCCCGCATTGCCAAGCCACACCAGTCTCTTGCTCAGATGAAGGGAATCCTGAAGATCCACAAAAAGCTTCCTCTTCTCATCGCCATCCCCACGACTGCAGGAACAGGAAGTGAAACAACACTTGCTGCTGTCATTACCGATGCAGAAACACGGCACAAATATGCCATCAACGATTTTCCGCTGATCCCACGCTACGCAGTCCTTGACCCGAAAGTGACTTTAAGCCTTCCGCCGTTTATCACAGCTACCACCGGCATGGATGCCCTGACTCACGCAGTGGAAGCCTACATTGGAAATTCCACTACACCTGGCACAAGAAAAAATGCCCTGGATGCTGTCAGACTGATCTTTGAAAATCTGGATACCGCCTACACAGACGGCAATAATATTGAAGCAAGACGAAATATGCTCCGCGCCTCCTATTTCGCAGGCTGTGCCTTCACCAAATCCTACGTTGGATATGTCCACGCAATTGCACATTCCCTCGGCGGAAAATATAATGTTCCACATGGGCTTGCCAATGCAGTGATCCTTCCTATGGTACTGGAAACATACGGAGATTCCATCACTCACAAACTCCGCAACCTTGCCGTAACTGCCGGTCTCTGCGATAAACATGAGGACGATAAAACTGCTGCCCGGATGTTTATTGATGCAATAAAAGATATGAAAAAACGCTATGGCATCGGAGACTATATCCCGGAAATCCAGGAAACAGACATCCCGGAGCTTGCCCATTACGCAGATAAAGAAGCCAATCCTCTGTACCCGGTTCCTGTGCTGATGGATGCCGGCGAACTTGAGACACTGTATTACAGACTGATGCCTCCGGCAGGCAATTGCTAAAACAGCCATTGGCATAGAAAGATTTTTTCGATATTTCGAATACAGTTTTTTCAGAAAGGACTACAATTCCATGGAAAAAGAACAGATCAACCAGCTTTTAGATAAACAGCGCCAGTACTTCTACTCCGGCGCAACTCTTGACCTTGATTTTCGCATCAGCGCCCTGAAACGTCTCCGCGCTTCCATCCGGAAACACGAAGATCAGATCCACGCCGCGCTGAAAAAGGATCTTGGAAAAAGTAATTTCGAAAGCTATATGTGTGAGACCGGACTGGTGCTCTCCGAGATCACACATATGCTGAAAAATATCCGCTCCTACGCAAAAGAACAGACCGTTCCAACTCCACTGGCACAGTTCCATTCCCACAGTTTCCGCAAACCATCCCCCTACGGTGTTGTTCTCATTATGAGTCCGTGGAACTATCCGTTTCTTCTCACTATAGAACCACTGGTAGACGCCATTGCAGCCGGAAACACAGTCATCCTGAAACCAAGCGCCTACTCACCGGCAACAAGTGAAGTGATCCGTCTTCTCATCCATGAATGTTTCGATGAAAAATACGTTGCAACTGTCACAGGCGGACGTGCGGAAAACACACATCTTCTCAGTCTGCACTTTGATTACATCTTCTTCACGGGAAGCCAGTCTGTGGGAAAAGAGGTCATGAGAAAGGCTTCCGAACACCTCACACCAGTCACTCTGGAGCTGGGTGGAAAAAGCCCCTGCATCGTGGACAAAACAGCCAATCTCCGCCTTGCGGCAAAACGTATCGTATTCGGCAAGTTCCTGAACTGTGGCCAGACCTGCGTGGCTCCGGACTACATCTACTGTGATCCGGAGATCAAAGAAGCCCTGGTCGCAGAGCTTCGCAGACAGATCACACGCCAGTATGGAAAAGAAGCACTGAAGAACCGGAATTATGGAAAGATCATCAACGAAAAGCATTTCGACCGTATCAACAGTCTGATCGATCCTTCCAAAACTGTCTGCGGCGGTGGTTCCAACCGTGAAACACTTCAGATCGAGCCGACGGTTCTTGATAACGTAACCTTCGAAGATCCGGTCATGCAGCAGGAAATCTTCGGTCCGGTACTTCCGGTCCTCACCTATGACTCTCTCGGAGGTGCCGTAACAAAGATCAATTCCATGGCACATCCGCTGGCTCTTTATATCTTCACCGAAGATGAAAAAAATGCCCGGGAAGTTACTTCCCGATGTGGTTTCGGCGGTGGCTGTATCAACGATGTCCTCATACATCTGGCAACCAGCAATATGGGCTTCGGCGGCTTTGGTGAAAGCGGCATGGGATCCTATCATGGCATCGACGGCTTCCGGACATTCTCTCATTATAAGAGTATTGTAGATAAAAAGACCTGGATCGATCTTCCTATGCGGTATCAGAAATATCGGAAGATTTATGAGAAAATGGTACGGTTGTTTATGCGTTAGATATAAAGGGAGGGCGCTACCTGATGCATCGCCCTCCTGTTACTTTAGATTTTCTTATTATTTTTCCCAGATGATCTTTACCGGCATGATCCCGGTCAGTTCTTTGCTTTTTTCATCCGGCTGGCTGCAGCCTGCATAAATTTCAAATTTCTTTCCTTCTTCCATCCGTTTTCCTGTTTCATCTACTACGGTGAATGCTTTTTCCCATATTGGGATTTCTATTTTTCGGCATTCTCCCGCCTTCAGGAATATCCGATGAAAACCGGCCAGCATCGGATTTGGAATGGCATTTTTGCTGTCGATATTTTTTACATAAATCTGAACAACATCCTCTGTATCATATGCGCCGTTATTCTGCACTTCTACCTCCACGTTTATCTTCTGTCCACATGTTTTGACCTCTGCTTTATCTACTGCCACCTTACTGTACGTCAGACCATATCCAAAAGGAAACTGTGCTTTTCGTTCCATATAGCGATATGTTCTGCCTTTCATGGAATAATCGGTAAAATCCGGAAGTTCTTCCAGGCTTTCATAAAATGTCACCGGAAGTTTTCCTGATGGCGAGATTTCTCCAAACAATACCCTTGCCGCTGCCTTCCCGCCCTGGCATCCAGGGTACCACAGCATCATGACTGCATCAAATTTCTCTGCCGCATATTTCAGATTAAGGTCACTTCCTGCCAGCAGACAGAATACTACCGGTTTTCCGGTATCTGCGATCGCTTCCATCAGTTCTCGCTGTACTCCGGGAAGTTCAATATCTTCTTTATCTCCCGATACATAGCTGTTTCCGGTGTCTCCCTCTTCCCCTTCCAGTGTCTCATCCAGTCCCATACATAAGATCACCACATCGCTGTTTTCCGCAACCACCTTCGCTTCCGCAATACGATCTCTGGTAAACGCAAGGTGCTCCGTCCGGTCTCGGAACAGATCACAGCCTCTGGAAGTAAGGATCCTTACATCGTCTCCCACATAATCCTGGATGCCTTCCTGTATGGTAACATACCTGGAAGCTGTCCCATGATAATTGCCGATCAGCGCCTGTCTGCTGTCCGCATTTGGTCCGATGATCCCTATTGTTTTCAGTTTTTCTTTATCAAGCGGAAGAATCCCGTTATTTTTCAGCAGAACAAAGCTTTTTTCCGCTGCTTTCTCCGCTGCATCCAGATGCCTGGGAGATTCTACCTCAAGATAGGAGATATGGTCATATTCGCTTCCATCAAACAACCCCAGCAGATACCTTGTGGTAAAAAGCCGCACTGCTGCCCGGGTTATGGTTTCTTCTGTGACAAGCCCCTTTTCGTATGCCTTCATAATGTGAAGATAGGTATTTCCACAATTCAGGTCGCAGCCATTATTAATCGCCAGTGCTGCAGATTCAACGGCTGTATCCGTTACCATATGGTGTTCGTGAAAATCACGGATCGCCCAGCAGTCTGATACAAAATGCCCCTGAAATTTCCATTCGCCTCTGAGTTTTTTCTGTAATGTGGGACTTCCGCAGCAGGGTTCCCCGTTTGTCCGGTTATAAGCTCCCATAACCGCTTCTACTTTCGCTTCTTTTACCAGACCTTCGAATGCCGGCAGATATGTTTCTTCCATATCTTTTGCGGATGCTTCCGCATCAAATTCATGCCGGAGTGCCTCCGGCCCGGAATGTACTGCAAAATGTTTGGCACAGGCTGCTGCCTTCATTGTATCCCCATTTCCCTGAAGTGCTTTTACAAAGGAAACTCCAAGTTCTTTTGTAAGATACGGATCTTCCCCATAAGTTTCATGGCCTCTACCCCATCGTGGATCACGGAAAATATTGACATTAGGAGACCAGAACGTCAATCCCTTATAAATATCTCTGTCACCGTTTACGGAATATGCATTATACTTTGCTCTGCCCTCTGTTGCCACGATACCGGCCATCTCTGCCACACTTTTCCGGTCAAAAGTTGCCGCCATTCCGATCGCCTGTGGGAAAACCGTTGCCTGCCCTGCTCTGGCAACACCGTGAAGTCCCTCATTCCACCAGTTATATGCCGGAATTCCCAATCTTTTTATTGCAGGTGCATCGTACCTTAACTGACTGGCTTTTTCCTCCAGAGTCATCCTGGCAACCAGCGCTTCTGCTTTCTTCTTTGCTTCTTCCCGATTCATCCCCAATTTCCTCCTCACCTTTTTTTATATCATCTATCATTTGGTCTCTGACTGTCAAGTAGATATTTCCTGCAATTTTTCCGGCCTCTGTTCAGAGCAGGAAAAAAATCTGCTTTACCCTTTCTTTGGGATAAAGCAGATTTTTATTACACTTTGTGATCTGTGTTGCGATTTCAGCCGGGAACTTATCTGATCGCATCCTTCATCTCTTTCACATAAGCCTTCACCTTCGGCACGCAGTCTTTGCCGTAGGCACCACAGAGCTTCACGATTGCAGATCCTACAATGGCACCGTCTGACTGATCTGCCATTTTTTTTGCCTGCTCCGGTGTGGAGATTCCGAATCCTACTGCACATGGAATGTCTTTCTGAGCTTTTACTAATTTCACCATAGCTCCGATATCTGTGGTAATGCTGGTACGCATTCCTGTTACACCAAGGGAAGATACGCAGTAAACAAAGCCTTCCGCCTCTTTTGCGATCATGGCGATCCGCTCATGGGAGGTCGGTGCGATCAGGGAGATCAGGTCAAGGCCGTACTGTTTGCACACAACATCAAACTCTTCTTTTTCCTCAAACGGAACATCCGGAAGAATCAGTCCATCCATTCCAACTTCCGCTGCTTTCTTGATAAAACGCTCTGTTCCGTAAGAAAATACTACGTTTGCGTAGGTCATGAATACCATTGGGATTTTTGTATTTTTACGGATTTTTTCTACCATTGCAAAAACTTTATCTGTAGTCACGCCGCCTGCAAGTGCCCGGACATTAGCTTCCTGGATCACAGGTCCCTCTGCGGTAGGATCTGAGAACGGGATCCCAAGCTCGATCAGATCTGCTCCTGCTTCTTCCATTGCATAAACCAGCTGCTCTGTTACCTCCAGAGACGGATCTCCGCAGGTTAAAAAAGGAATAAATGCTTTTCCGTTTGCAAATGCTTCTGTAATTCTCTTATTCATGAATATCCTCCCCTCTGTAGCGGGCAATTGCCGCACAGTCCTTATCTCCACGTCCTGAAATGGTAACTACCATGATCTTGTCCTTTCCAAGTGTCGGTGCGATTTTTTTCGCATAGGCCACTGCGTGGGCACTTTCGATCGCAGGAATGATTCCTTCTGTTCTGGAAAGATATTCAAAAGCATCTACTGCTTCGTCATCTGTAACAGGAACGTACTCTGCTCTTCCGATATCATAAAGGTGTGCATGCTCCGGACCTACACCCGGATAATCAAGACCTGCGGAGATGGAGTATACCGGTGCGATCTGTCCGTATTCATCCTGGCAGAAGTAAGATTTCATACCATGGAAGATTCCGAGACGACCGGTTGCGATGGTTGCCGCAGTCTCCGCAGTATTCACGCCACGTCCTGCTGCCTCACAGCCGATGAGACGAACGTCTTTGTCCTCAATGAAATTGTAGAAGGTTCCGATAGCATTGGAGCCGCCGCCCACACAGGCCAGGACAATATCCGGAAGTCTTCCCTCTTTTTCCAGCATCTGTTCTTTGATCTCCTTGGAGATCACGGCCTGGAAATCACGTACGATAGTTGGGAACGGGTGCGGTCCCATAACAGATCCCAGTACATAATGGGTATCTGCAATACGGTTTGTCCACTCACGCATGGTCTCGGAAACGGCATCCTTTAAGGTTGCGGTTCCGCTTGTGACTGCATGGACTTTTGCTCCGAGGAGACGCATTTTATATACGTTCAGAGCCTGACGCTCGGTGTCCTCTTTTCCCATGAATACCTCACATTCCATTCCCATCAGTGCTGCTGCGGTTGCAGTTGCAACACCGTGCTGGCCGGCGCCGGTCTCAGCGATGACACGGGTCTTGCCCATTTTTTTTGCCAGGAGCACCTGACCAAGTACGTTGTTGATCTTGTGGGCTCCTGTGTGGTTTAAGTCTTCTCTTTTCAGATAGATCTTGGCTCCGCCAAGGTCCTCGGTCATATGTGCCGCATAGTAAAGACGGGATGGTCTTCCTGCGTATTCATTGAGAAGCTCTGTGAGCTCGCGGTTGAATTCCGGATCGTTTTTGTAATGGTTGTATGCTTCCTCAAGCTCCAGAACGGCGTTCATCAGTGTTTCCGGGATGTACTGTCCGCCATGGATGCCGAATCTTCCTTTTGACATGTTATATTTCCTCCTTTATGTTCCTTACTGCGTATACTGCTTCTAATATTTTATCCGGGTCTTTGTGACCGTCGGTTTCTACACTGCTGCTTAAATCTACTGCCCAGGGGTGAAGCAGATGTATGGCCGATTCCAGATTTTCACAGCCCAGACCTCCTGCCAGAAACCAGGGACGTTTGATCACCGGTACCAAACTCCAGTCGAAAGTTTCTCCTGTTCCTCCTGCGCCCTGATCCAGCAGAATATAGTCTGCTTCCGAACGGATCGCTTTCTTTATATCTGCTTCTGTTTTTATGGAAAAAGCCTTTATCAGAAGCTGGTCTGTCATGGTCTTAAGCTGTCTGATATAATTCTCGTCCTCCTGTCCGTGAAGCTGTGCCAGTGCGATGGTTCCTTCGTTTAAAAGCTGTGCAGGAAGCTCCACCGGTGCATTGACGAATACGCCTACCGGCAAAATGCTATCATCCAGTTCTTCCCGGAGAGCCTTCAATTGCTCCACGGTGACGTTTCTTCTGCTTTTTGGGAATTCTACAATGAATCCTGCAAAGTCCGGTTTAGCCTGGTTCACTGCCTGGATATCTTCCGGGCGGGTCAGGCCGCAGATCTTGATTCTGGTTCTGCTCCCATGTTTCAACGGTTGTTCTCTCATATTCAGCCAATCCTGCCCTTTCTGTCTGACCCTGCCCCTTCCTGTTTCGTTACTATTTGCTGCTGGTCAGCTCTGTTACTTATTTGCTCTATTCTTTCGTTTGGCCTTTATACAAGCGCTCCACCATTCAGATTTTCCAATGCAGCTTTCTTATCCGGGCTTCGCATCAGAGTCTCACCGATCAGGACTGCACCTACCCGGTTTCTTTCCAGGATAGCGATATCACCTACATTTTTGATTCCGCTCTCAGACACAAATACCACATTGTCCGGTGCCAGGTTTCGAAGACGGATGCTGTTATTCATATCAACCTTAAAGGTTTTCAGGTCACGGTTATTTACACCGACGATCTTTGCACCTGTCTTTAATGCTCTTGCCACTTCATTCTCGTCATGAGCTTCCACCAGTGCATCCATTCCCAGAGTTTCTGCAAGCTCTCGGTATTCCAGGAGTTCCTGGTCATTTAAGATAGCACAGATCAGAAGCACTGCCGATGCACCGAATGCTTTTGCCTGATAGATCATGTACTTATCCACCGTGAAGTCCTTCCGAAGGACCGGAATATCCACTGTTTCTGTGATCTCACGGAGATAAGTGTCACTTCCCATGAAATAAAATGGCTCTGTGAGGCAGGAGATCGCAGATGCACCTGCTGCCTCGTATTCTTTCGCAATTTCCAGATACGGAAATTCCGGTGCGATCAGCCCCTTGGAGGGGGAAGCTTTTTTTACTTCACAGATGTAGGACATACCCGGCTTTTTCAACGCTTCCAGAAAGGACGGCTGCTGTGGTGCTTTTTCTGCCAGGGCTTTCAGCTGATCCAGAGGAAACTGAAGTTTTTCCTTCCGGATACGTTCTCTTGTTTTTTCTGCGATTTCTTCCAGAATGTTTTTTTCGCTCATTCTTTGTTTGTCTCCTTGATATTTCAGTTCAACTCTCATTCGGCACTTTCAAGAAGTCTGACAGATTAATGTTTCCGTTCGTATCTCTTCCGATAGGGATTGCCGATTTCTCTTCTGCCGCTATTATTTTCAAATCTCGTTACTTAATTTGATGAATTCCTCAAGCTTGGCAGCAGCTGCACCACTGTCGATCAGATTTTCAGCCATTCTTACGCCGACTTCCAGGCTCTCTGCCTTTCCTGCGATATAAAGTGCTGCACCTGCGTTCATGCAGACCGCCTGACGCTTCGGGCCTTTTTCGGTTCCGTTTACAATGGCTTTTGTGATCTCTGCGTTCTCTGCCGGTGTGCCGCCTGCCAGATCTTCTTTGCTGCAGCGTGTATAGCCGAACTGCTCCGGTGTGATCTCATAGGACTGGAACCATCCGTCCTTGATCTCGCACACAGAAGTCGGTGCGCTCATGGAGATCTCATCCAGCTTATCCTGCCCGAAAACTACCATTCCGCGGTTCACGCCAAGCTTCATCATAACCTGTGCCAACGGCTCTACCAGAGACTGGTCAAAGACTCCCATCAGCTCCATGTTTGCGCCTGCCGGGTTGCTTAATGGTCCGAGGATATTAAATACCGTGCGGATTCCCAGCTCTTTACGAATCGGTGCCACATATTTCATGGCAATATGATAATTCTGGGCGAACAGGAAACAGATGTTGATCTTTTTCAGGATCTCTGCACTTTTTTCCGGCGGAATGTTGATCTTTACGCCAAGTGCTTCCAGAACATCTGCTGCACCGCTCTTGGAAGATGCTGCACGATTTCCGTGTTTTGCTACCGGAACGCCACCTGCTGCGATCACAAGAGAAGATGTCGTGGAAATGTTAAAGGAATTTGCTCCGTCACCACCGGTTCCTACGATCTCCAGAACATTCATATCGTGTAGAAGCTTGATGCAGTGTGCACGCATTCCGGCTGCTGACGCAGTGATCTCATCAATAGTCTCTCCTTTCAGGGAAAGTGCAGTAAGGTAGGATGCCATCTGTACCGGTGTTGCCGCTCCGTCCATGATCTCATTCATTACGGCTTCTGCTTCGTCATATGTAAGATCTTCTTTTTTTGAAAGCTTGATGATTGCTTCTTTGATCATTGTTGTTTCCTCCTGTTCTGTAACGATTCTATCTTTTATGGATTGCTGTTCTCTGTCTTATCTGTCTCTGATAACCTTCATAAAGTTCTCGATCATTGTTTTTCCATCCGGTGTCATAACAGATTCCGGATGGAACTGGAATCCGAATATCGGATATTCTTTATGCTCCAGTGCCATCACCTCTCCGTCCTCAGACTCAGCGGTAACAACCAGTTCCTCCGGTAAAGTATCCCGGATAGCTACCAGTGAGTGATATCTGGCTGCCGGAAAAGTTTCCGGAAGTCCTTCAAACATCCGGCTCTTTCCAACTTTATGTATCTCTTTCTGCTTTCCGTGCATCAGCTCTTTTGCGTAGGATACTGTCCCTCCGAAGGCTTCACAGATGGACTGATGTCCAAGGCAGATACCCAGGATCGGCAGCTTGTCTTTGAAATATTTTATGGATTCAATACAGATTCCCGCATCCTCCGGTTTTCCCGGACCAGGGGAAAGGATCAATGCCTCCGGCTTCATGGCCTCCAGCTCTTTGATGGTCACTTCATCATTTCTTACCACTTTGATATCCGGCTCCACAGAACCGATCAGCTGGTAAACATTGTAGGAAAAGCTATCATAATTATCGATCAGTACTATCATTCCAGTCCCTCCTGTGCAGTTTCGATTGCCTGTACAACGGCTCTTGCCTTGTTGCAGCACTCCTGAAATTCACTTTCCGGAATACTGTCTGCTACGATCCCTGCTCCTGACCGGATACAGATCTCACCGCTTTTCTTATAAACCAGGCGAATGGCAATACAGGTATCCAGGTTTCCGGCAAAATCCAGATATCCGATAGCACCGCCGTAAATGCCTCGCTTGCTCTGTTCCAGTTCCTGGATGATCTGGCAGGCACGGAATTTCGGTGCTCCGGAAAGTGTTCCTGCCGGAAGGATGGCATCCATTGCATCCACCGCATCCCTGTCATCCCGGATCTGGCCGGTAACTGTGGAACCAATATGCATCACATGAGAAAAACGCTCGATGCACATATATTTTTCTACGTTCACAGTACCGATCTTACTGATCTTTCCGATATCATTTCGCCCAAGATCCACAAGCATGTTATGCTCGGCACGTTCCTTCTCATCAGCCAGGAGTCCTTTTTCCAGCGCCAGGTCTTCTTCTTTTGTCTTGCCTCTTGGTCTTGTTCCTGCAAGCGGGAAGGTACTTAATTCTGTTCCTGCAAGCCTGGCAAGTGTTTCCGGGGAGGCTCCTGCAATCTCAATATCATCACTGGAAAAATAAAACATATACGGCGAAGGATTGGTAGCCCTGAGAACACGGTATGTATCAAACAGACTTCCCTCTGCTTTCGCTCGCATCGGATTGGAGAGCACCACCTGGAAAATATCTCCTTCGTGGATGTAATGCTTCGCTTTCTCAACCATCTCACAGTATTTTGCTTTCGGGAACTGCGGCTCAATGGAAGATTTCAGTTTCAAAGACGGAAATTCCTTCTGTTTTCCGTTTCGGATCAGATCTGCCATCTCTTTTAATTTTGCTTCCGCCTTCTGATAGGAATTTTCCGGATCATCCGTCATCACACCGGTGATCAGAAGCACCTTCTGGCTGTAATGGTCAAAGGCGATCACCTGGTCAAAAAGCATCAGATCCATGTCCCGGAAATCCTGTACTGTCTCGTCGGTAAGCTCCAGCTTCGGCTCGCTGTACTTGATGTAATCGTAGGAAAAATATCCTACCAGACCTCCGGTAAAGGTCGGCATATTTTCCATCACCGGGCTTTTGTATTCTTTCAGGATCTCCCGAATAGCATCTCCCGGATGCTTCACCTGCTGTACGGTTTTTTCTTCAGTTCCGTCCTCATGGATCCTGCGGATCTGAAGCTTTCCGTCTGTACAGGTGATCTCCATGGATGGCTCATATCCCAGGAAGGAATAGCGTCCCCATACCTCTGTCTGGCTGGCACTTTCCAGAAGATAGCAATGTCTGCTGGCTGTGCGTAAGGTCCTCATGACTTCTACGGGTGTATAGCGGTCGGAATACAGCTCTCTGCATACAGGGATTCGCCGGTATTCGCCTGACTGTGCGAGTTCTTTGATTTTTTCTAATGTTGGATACATATACAGGCCCTCCTGAGTTTTTCATTCCTTACCGGAGGACGGGACATTCGTGATCTGCATTCGCTGCTTGCTCATAAAATCAAGAAAAGCCCGTCTCCGACAGAATCTGGTTCTGTCAGGGACGAGCTCTAAATTCAAAATCACCCGCGGTGCCACCCTGATTCACGGTCTGACCCGTGCACTTGGCGGAATACCTTCATATTCCCGGCAACTGACGTATGCCCTCACGTCACAGAATACTTGATACCCGAAAATATCTTTCCCTGTGCCCTCTGCGGTCCATTTGATAAACTGCCTCTCGACCCGGCTCTCACCCTCCCGGACTCTCTGTGCGCGCATGAATATCTTTATCTCCGCTTCAACGGTTTAGTGGTTTACTCAATTAAACTTTTTCTATAAAATAGCACAGCTTTTCTGATATGTCAATACAAATGTTGAAAAAAATATCATTTTGTTCTATAATTGTATAAAAGTAATTGTTATAAATATCACATAAGAAAGGAGTTTCACCAGAAAAACACTATGGCTGAAAGAAATACAAACACCTGGCTGGATACCCCCGATCCACAGGTTTTTATCAAAAATTCCGCAAAATTTAATGATCTGATGATGATGTATCGATGTACGGTCCGTGAGGTACGCACCAAGCTGGAAGTCCTCAACGATGAATTTTCATTGGAATATAAACGTAACCCGATCTCCTTCATCAAAACAAGGATCAAAAAGCCGGAAAGCATTTACAAAAAGCTCAAAAAGCTCGGCTATGAGTTTACTGCGGAGAATATTCAGAATCAGCTGAATGACGTGGCAGGCATCCGTGTTGTCTGTGCCTTTATCGATGATATCTACACCATTGCAGACCTGATCACCAGGCAGGATGACATTACCGTCATTCAGGTAAAGGACTATATCAAAAATCCAAAGCCAAACGGCTACCGCAGTTATCACATGATCGTGGAAATCCCCGTATTCTTCTCCAAGGGAAAAACTCCCATGCGTGCAGAGATCCAGATCCGTACCAACGGTATGGATTTCTGGGCAACTCTGGAGCATCAGCTGCGTTACAAGCAGAATATTGAAGAAATGGACGGTTATGAGGATGTCAGCAATGAACTGCTGAACTGCGCCCGCGCTGTGATCGATATGGATAACGAAATGCAGCGGATCAAAAACAAGATCGGACAATTCCATGATATTTAAAAAACAGGTGAGGCTGTTACAGCCTCACATGTTCTTTCTCACTGTTTTTCACCCGGAACGCCCGCGGTGTCATGTGATAATGTTCCTTGAATACCCGATGAAAATAACTGTTATTTTCATAGCCTACAGCCGCAATGATGTCACTGACAGGCAGATCAGTTTCACACATCAGCTCTACAGCCTTGTTCAGACGTTTTCTCTGAAGAAGTTCCTTGAAATTAAACCCTGTGCTTTTCTTGATCATCTTACTGAGGACATGCATGGGAAGATGCAGACGACCACAAAGCTCCGTCAGCGTAGCAGTCCGATATTTCTGTTCAATATAATCCAGTGTTGTCATAGAGATCATATTTTCGTACTGATTGGGCAGACGCATCTCCACATTGAGGATATTGTTCTTCTGATTTCTGATGACGGTGTTGGGATTTCGCCGGAAATCCTGTCAACTATCCTTTCCGGAAAGGGAAAAAGCCAGTCCGGCGGCACAAATATCGCAGTTTATAACACCCACCGGCGTCTTCAGATTCTTTATGGAAAGAATTACGGACTTACTTATTCCAGCAAGCCTGGAGAGGGGACAGAGGTTGAGATCCGCTTCCCTGCACATCGCGAAAAGTAACTTATGTTCCAAAAAAATCTTTATTCAGAAATGAGGTATGACACTATATGAATACACAGCCAGAAGCTCTTTTATATAATTTTAACGACCCGGAACGGCTTCGCCAAATCCGCCGCTATCTGAACCGTCAGAAAGCTAAGACACGGATCGTCACTGCGCCGGAATTTCTTCATCCGCTAGGATATCTTTTTGAGATTCCGGGATTTCATCCCTCATCCCAGTTTAATCTGGGAAGCAATTTCAGTGATGAGATGATCGTGCTGAAGGATTTTTCCAGTGCACAGATGGATGATTTTCTTGCTTTTTTCCGTGAAAACCAGATCCCGCCTGTTGCACTGAAGGCCATGCTCACACCGGTAACTCAGCACTGGTCTTCCATCCAGCTGCACGATGAGCTTTCCAGGGAGCACACACTTATGCATAAAAAATAACTGTAAAACCAAAATCTGCCGAATCTGCCTGCTGCATTTCCGGCAGATCTTTTTTTCTTATTTTTCCCACTGAAAAAGGAGACCGCTCCGCGCAGTCTCCTTTTTTGAATATGTTTTAGGTTGAATACATAAGAAAGAATTTATCTTGTCACGATATCTACCTGTACGTTAAAGATTTTTGCAACCTTCAGGATCGTATCGATGTGTCTTCCTGTAGCAGCTGCCATATGATGTGTCGGGCCAGCCTCGCTCCAGCGGTTAACAAACTCTCTTGCTCCGCATGTGAAGCGTGTTCTCATGTTTGTATCACCGAAGGAAAGGATCGGTCCCTCCTCGTTTACGCCCTCAGCTACAACGAATTTGAAGTTTCCGTCTTTATCCTGAGTGATCGCAAGGTAGGTCACCGGACCTGTGTACGGATAGAACTGTGTCAGATATCCGCCGCCTGTTTTGCCATGGCAACCTTCATGTCACCCTCTACCGCACATGCAGTACCCTGTTTGATCAGCATGGAGAATGCCGGGATCAGCATACTGTCAAGGACACCTGCTTTACCCTGTGCAAATCCGTCGTAATGAGAAGCGATCATTCCAAGATGCTCGTCTTTTACCCATTTCTCAAAATTGTGTTAACTAACATAATAAGACCTCAAATTATTTATGCTTTGTATACTTTAATACCGAAGGACTCATGGATGGTTGTACGAGCCTCCTCGATCGTTTTAAACTCCTCGGCCTTCAGCATCTGTGCTGTGATATTACCGATTGCAGTAGCCTCACCAGGGCCTGCATGGATTTCTTTCTTTGTAGCTTTTGCAGTCAGCTCATTTAAGTATCCTGCATTGGAACCACCGCCTACGATATGGATACGGCTGTAGGTTCTTCCTGTCATCTCCTCGATTTCTTTTGCGATCTTAGCGTAGCAATCTGCAAGGCTTGTATAGATAACGGTTGCAATCTCGCCAAGAGTTTCCGGAACCTGCTGTCCTGTTCTGCGGCAGTAGTCCTGAACCTCTTTTGTCATGTTCTCAGGAGAAAGGAAGCACTCATCGTTTGCGTTTACTCTTGACGGGAAGTCTTTTGCCTCCTCAGCCATCTCGCAGATCTGTGCAAAGCTGTACGCATCATCAAACTCATGACGTACAGACTGGATCATCCAGAGACCCATGATGTTCTTCAGATAACGGAAACGTCCTGCATATCCACCCTCGTTTGTGAAGTTCATCTCACAGCTCTTCTCAGAGCAGTCTGCTTCTTTTCTCTCGATTCCCATCAGAGACCATGTTCCGGAACTGATATAAATGAAATCGTCATCATTTGCAGGCACAGCCAGAACTGCAGACCCTGTATCATGTGTAGCCGGTGCTACAACCTCAAGATCAAAGCCAACTGCTTCCTTCACTGCGTCTGTTAAATGTCCGATGCTTGTGCTAGGCATGATCAGCTTCTGGAATATCTTTCTTGGATATCCCAGCATATCGATCAGCTCATAATCCCAGTCCTTGGTTGTCGGGCATACAAGCTGTCCTGTGGTTGCCTCTGTGTACTCGCAAGTTTTTTCGCCTGTAAGAAGAAAATGGAAGTAGTCCGGTACATGAAGAAGTGTCTCAGCCTGCTCCAGATACTCAGGATGTTTCTTCTTCACTGCCATCAGCTGATATACTGTATTGTAGATTGCTTTCTGGATACCGGTTCTTGCATACAGATCTTTCAGGGAAATTGTCTTATAAACTTCCTCGTCCATTCCCTCTGTACGATGATCACGGTAGCCTACCGTGTTGCCAAGAACCTTGTCATCCTTGTCTAGAAGCACAAAGTCAACACCCCAGGTATCAACACCCATGCTTACCGGGATCTTGCCGATCTCTTTACATTTCTTAAGACCATTTACGATCTCGTTGAAAAGGCGGTCAAACTCCCAGCAGAGCTCTCCATCCTTCTTAACCATGCCGTTCTCAAAACGATAGATTTCTTCCAGGATCATTTTTCCGTTTTCCATATGTCCCAGAATGTGACGTCCACTGGATGCTCCGATATCTACTGCTAAATAATATGTTGCCATTTTTAAATCCTCCTCAATATGTAAGCTTCTGATCACTTTCATATCTGATGTTGTATTTATCATACATCAGGATCCTTCCGGTGATAAGAACCTCTTTTGTCAAAAAAAGTGTCTTTATTTGCCAATAATACAGCGATTATTTATGAACTACTACATTATTTGTTTAAAAAATCCGCTGACTGAATCAGCCAGCGGATCTCTTATTTCATACGTCCGTGAACGCAATCCGCGTTCATTATAACTTCACGATCTTATCAATTATATGATTTGATTAGTCATAAAGGTTAGGAGCGATATTCTCGTCTTCCATATTTGTTGCATCATACCAGTAACCCTCTGTAGGAACATCCTCAAGCTTCTGGCCGTTTGCTGCTGCTGTCAGAGCGTAGATTGCATAGTATCCCATCATAAGAGGAGACTGTGTAACAGCACCAACGAGTGTGCCATCTTTAACAGCTGCTTTGATGATAGAACCAGCATCGAAACCAACACCAACTACATCACCGTTTGCCGGGTCAGAACCAAGAACGTTAAGGTTAGCATTTGCTGCAAGAACACCCTCTGCGGAAACCTGGTTGGAACCGAAGATTGCAATACAGTTCTCCTGGGAAAGGATTGCCTGTGCCTCTGTGGAGCAGAGCTCTACAGTTGTCTGTGCCGGAACAGCTACCTGGATAACAACGTCAGCGTCTTTAGCGTCTGCGTCAGCACCCTCTGCTGCGTTTACATAGAACTCGTTGCCGCTTACTGCAACTGTCTTTCCATCAGCCTGAAGAAGCTCGATCATCTTGTTGATGAATCCTGTACCACGCTGCTGGATATTCTGAGCTGTTGCATCCTGGTTAACCTCACCGATTACAACCTGTCCGTCAGCATCTTTAACAACGTCTTTAATGCTGTTGTACATATTCTCAGCTGCTACTGCACCAGCCTGTGCGTTGTCTGTACAAACCTCGCATACTACAGATCCCTCTGGAGCATCAGCGATACCTGTATCGAATGTTACAACCGGGATTCCTTTTTCTGCACATGTCTTAAGTGCATCTGTAACGGAAGATGTATCACAAGCTGCAAGTCCTAATCCAACAGGATTGGAAGCGATAGCTGTGTTGATCATGTTAACCTGGTCAGCGATATCGGACTCACTGTTCGGTCCCTGTGGTTTATAATCAACGCCCAGCTCCTTAGATGCTTTCTTCATACCTTCCTGAGCTGCATCCCAGTATGTGGACTGGAAAGATTTAACCATCATCGGGAACACATAAGCTTCGTTTGCTTTCAGTCCGTCGAACTGTGCAGTAGGATCCTCAGCTGCTGTGGAATCTGCAGATTTCTCTGTTGCTGCATCTTCTTTCTCCTCAGCTGCAAAAGCTGCAGTTGCACTCATGCTTGTTACCATTGCTGCACAGAGCATTAATGCCATAACCTTTTTTGCTTTCATATAATATTTCCTCCTTAAATATATTATATAGTTTTTTTATGTTCATACGCCATTGCTACCCCTTGGCGTTTCACATCTTTGATAATGGGTACTGTCACATTTCTCTGTGAACAGCACCCTTTTTCACATTATATCTCACTGCTTATCAGTGAGCTGCTTTTTTCTCTTTCAGGATATCAATCAGAACGGCTACGATCAGAACGATACCGGTGATGATCTGCTGCCAGTTTGCCTGCAGGCCAATATATGGAAGACCTGTTTTCAGAAGCATGATGACGAAGATACCAACGAATGTACCGATCACGGAACCATATCCACCGGTAGCTGCTACACCACCAACGAATACACCACCGATAGCATCCATCTCAAGTCCGGCACCAGTACCAGGCTGTACAGTAGGTGTTACTGCTGCGTATGCGATCGCTGCAAGACCTGTAAACAGACCGCAGACAACGTATACCATTACGTGATAGAACTTTGTATTGATTCCGGAAAGGGCTGCTGCCTCTTTGTTGGAACCGATTGCAATTGTATAACGACCGAATTTGGTGTGGTTCAGGATGTACTCCATAAGAAGAACCAGAATGACCATCCACAGGAATCCAAGCGGATAACGGGAAGCACTTCTTCCTGTACCAACAGTTACTTTAAAGATTGTGTGGAACCATCCACCATCCTGTGTAAGTCCCGGCCAAGGTGTCGCACTGCAGAGAGATCCGGCACCACGGGTGATCATACAGGTACAAAGTGTTGCCAAAAATGGCGGCAGGTTCATAACACCGATCAGTACACCGTTCAGTGCACCGACTGCGATACCAAGAACAACACAGATCAGCATTGCCAGAGCTACCGGGCAATTGTTGTTTCTGATCAATGTTCCGGCGATCAGTGCGTATGCTACCATACCAGTTCCGATTGACAGGTCAACACCACCAGTGATAAGCGGGAATGTAACTCCGATCGCCATAAGAAGATCGTAATATGAGAAATCCAGCATACTCAGGATCGTGGTGTACTGTCTGAATTCTTTACTCAAGCCTGAGAATATTGCACACAGGACAATGATAACGAGCAAAACAATAAATCTCTGATCACTTAAAATACTTTTTTTCTTCTTAGTCATGACTTTCCTCCTTAATCGATATTCCGTGTGGCCTTGTCCATGATGTTTTCCTGGGTTGCCTCGGAGATATCAATACATCCGGTAACTTTACCCTCACACATGATGATGATACGGTCACTCATTCGGAGAACTTCCGTCATCTCAGAAGAAATCATGATAATGGATTTTCCTTCTGCTGCCAGTCTGTTCATTAATTTGTAGATTTCGTTCTTAGCACCAACATCGATACCTCTGGTAGGCTCATCGAAAATAAGGATGTCACTGTCTCGTGTCAGCCATTTTGCGATAACTACCTTCTGCTGGTTACCACCGGAAAGGTTAACTACCAGCTGGTCTGTAGTAGGTGTCTTAGTTGCAAGTTCGTTTACATATTTCTCAGCAACTTTTTTCTCTTTTGCTTTGTTGATAAAGATACCATTGGTAAACTCTTCCATTGTTGCCAGTGTTGTATTCTCTGTTACAGATTTCTGTACAACACAGCCGTATCTTCTTCTGTCCTCTGACAGATAACCGATACCGTATTTAACAGCATCCTGCGGGCTGTTGATGGTAACTTCGTGAAGCTGTCCATCTTTACCCATAACAGAGATCTTACCACTCTGTTTCGGGTCTGCTCCGAACAGTGCTCTGGCTGTCTCGGTACGTCCTGCACCCATCAGTCCTGAGAAACCAAGGATCTCACCTTTCTTCAGTTCAAAGCTTACATCTTGAACCATCTTTCCTGCGTTCAGATGTTCAACCTTAAGAACTACCGGTGCATCTGCCGGAACTGCACTCTCCTGCTTCGGATCCTCATAAATAACACGACCAACCATCATGTTGATGATATCTTCTTTTGTACTGTCTTTTGTGATGAGAGTTCCTACGTAACCACCATCTCGCATGACTGTTACACGGTCTGTGATGGTTTTGATCTCATCCATACGGTGTGAGATATACACGATACCAAGATTTTTCTTACGAAGGTCACGGATGATCTCGAACAGATCCGCGATCTCTTTCTCGGTAAGTGCTGCGGAAGGCTCATCGAAGATGATGACCTCAGCTTTATGAGAGATTGCTTTTGCGATCTCACACATCTGCTGTTTTCCGACTGTCAGGTTTTTCATCTTTTCCTTCGGATTGATCTCAATGTTCAGATCCTGGAAAAGCTTCTTTGAATCCTCGATCATCTTTTTGTCATCAATGCGGAAACCTTTTTTCGGTTCACGTCCGATGAAGATGTTCTGAGCAACGGTAAGATCACCTACCATGTTCAGCTCCTGATGTACGATTACAACGCCGGCATCCTGTGCCTCACGTGTATTGTGGAATTCTGTTTCCTGTCCTTTGTAAACGATGGAACCTGAATCCTTCTGATAAATACCGGTAAGAACCTTCATCAGTGTTGATTTACCGGCACCGTTTTCTCCCATAAGTGCATGTACTTCGCCGCGTTTTACTTCGAAATTAACGTGATCCAGAGCATGAACTCCAGGAAAGGACTTATCAATGTCCTTCATAGTTAAAATAACTTCACCCATTGTCGCATCCTCCCTCTAAGATCAGTTCTTTCTGCGTCTTGCAGAAACGTCGATATAAACTGCAACGATAACGATGATACCTGTGATGATCATCTGCTGTCCTTTACCAAGACCAAATGCCATGATGCCCTGCTGAAGAAGAGAGATGATGAATACGCCGATTACAGTACCGCCGATGGAAGCAAGTCCACCAACCATGGATGTACCACCCATAACGCAGCCTGCAATAGCCTCGTTGTTGTACTGATCGCCATAGCCAGGCTGAACAGTTGTGTATGTAGCTACAAAGAAGAGTGCTCCAATACCTACCAGGAATCCGCAGATCACATAAGCAAGCATTTCCCATTTCTTTGTGTTAACACCGGAAAGGCGGACAGCCTCTTTGTTGGAACCAAGGCAGAGGATGTAACGTCCCGGTTTTGTGTTGTAAAGAACGATACCGCAGATAACTGCCATTCCCAGGAAGATAATGATTCCTACAGGGAAGCCGTTTACGGAAACGATATTACGGAACCAGCCGTTTGCATCGCCAGCTGCCGGCCAGCTTACGGACTGTGTTTTTGTGAATACAGAAGCAATACCTTTTGCAATGTTCATGGATGCCATGGAAATAATGAATGGTGGCACTGACATGTAAGAAACCATCCAGCCATTAAAAATACCAAAGCAGAGACCGATCAGAATGCAAAGGATCATGGCAACTGCACATGGAACCTTGTAAGATGTCATGCAGTAACCGGATACCAGTGCACAGCAGAACATTACAGGTCCGATGGAGAAATCAATTCCTCCTGTAGCGATTACGAATGTAACGCCAAGTGACAAGAAGCCCAGGAAGTACACATAGTTCAAAGTAGACTTGATACTATCAACAGCCGGAAACTTGTTTCCAAGAACTACTTTAAAAACCAGGAACATAAGAATCAGAACACAGACAAGAAGTATTCTGTTCAATCCGAGCTTCTTAACGATTGGATTTTGTTTTAAGTTTTCCAATTTTTACCCTCCTCACGTTTTGCACGTATCTTGTGTTTTCTTGGTTATTATAATACCGTCAAAAATCAATAATTGTAATAGAATATCTTTCAAAAAAAGGTTAAATATTTACTGTATGGTAAATATTTAACCCTTTTCTTTGTGCATTTATGACTATTTACGATGTAAGATCACCATATGTTTTTAACGTATTAAACGGAAAAAGCAGTTTTTCGATCTCACTGGTATACATATTGTCAGGAGTCACAAGCTGGCACCCGGAATTAATATTCTTCTTATAGTCTTCTCCACGCAGCATCTTAACAGTTTCCCGAACACCCACATACCCCATTTTAAATGCCTTCTGTACAACGATTCCCTGGAAGATTCCGTGTTCCATCAGCTGGACGGCCTCCTGTGAGCTGTCTACTCCCACCACCCTGATCCGATTCTCTGCTTTTGCTGCCTTTACTGCTCTTGCAGCACCTACAGAGGAATATTCATTCATTCCCGCGATCATCTTGAGATCCGGATATTTTTTCATCAGCTCTTTTGTAAGCTCATAGGACTTGTCATACTGAGAATCACAGTATACCACATCTACGATATTATCCTTCAGACTGCCAAGTCCTGTCCGGAAACCTTTTTCTCTTTCAACTGCCGTAGATACACCCTTTACATGTGAAACGATCGCAATCTGATCATCCGTTCCCACAAGATCCTTCGCAAACCTGCCAAGGATCTGCCCCGCTTCCAGATTATCGGTCGCAACGGTAAGATCCTGGACCTCTTCCTGTGTGTAGGAATCAATAAATGCGATATGTATTCCCTGTTCCTTTGCCTTCTTCAAAAGCTGGTCGGATTCAGTGAAGCTGGACGGCGAGATCAGGATCGCGTCCGGTTTTTCTTCTGTTGCCCTTTCGATCAGCTTGTTCTGCCCATCCACATCATTCTCTTCCTCAGGTGCCCATACGCGGATATCTGCATTATATTCCTTTGCAGCCATCTCCGCCCCCTGGATCAGTGATGTCCAGAAATCGTTGGTACCGTCCACAACCTTCGGAATATAGATCAGCGATAGTTTTCTCTCTTCTTCTACCTGTTTATAATAGACTATTCCGGCTACAAGCCCCGCCACAAGGCAGATGACCACTCCTAAAGTCAGGAGTTTTCTATGTTTTTTCATATTGATTCCTCCTGTATTCCCGGAATGGTGATCGTGGCAGTGGTTCCGACACCTTTTTCACTTTCATAGATGATCCCGTAATTTTCTCCATAATAAAGCTTCAGACGTTTCTGTACATTGTAAACACCCACACCATTGGAATGATAATTCACCTTATGCTTATCATAAATATGTGACAATGTTTCCTCATCCATACCTACACCGTTGTCGATCACCTGAAGAACTGCATTTCCGTCCTTCATAAAGCCTTTTACCTGCAAAAGTCCCTTACTCTCTTTATATTTCAGTCCATGATAGATGGCATTTTCAATGATCGGCTGGAGAACCAGCTTGATCAGAGGGATATTTAATATAGAAGGTTCTACATCGATCTCGAATTCCAGCTTGTCCTTGTAACGCATCTTCTGGATCGTAAGATAACCCTTGGCATACTCCACTTCCCTTGCAAGAGGAACCACTTCATCCTCATTACTGATGCTCTGACGAAGAAGACGCGCCAGGGATGCTGTCATCAGAACAACCTCTTCGTACTTTCTGCCCTCTGCCATCCAGATGATCGAATCCAGGGTATTGTAGAGAAAATGAGGATTGATCTGGGACTGAAGGGCCTTAAGCTCACTTTTTCTCTTTGCTTCCTGTTCCTTCACGTTCTGCTCCATAAGATCCTGTATCCTATGTGTCATCACATTGAAAGATTTCGTCAGGCTTCCGATCTCATTCTCTGAATCGATCTCCACATCTGCTCCGTCAAAATGCCCTTCCTGTACTCTGGACATGGAATCTCTGAGACGCTGAAGAGGATATGTAAGACTCTTTGCCAGAAATCTGGAAAAAAGCAGTGCCACGATCATCAGAAGTGCGGAAATAAGCACATAAATACTCTGTGCCTGATTGCTTTTGCGCAGAAGCTCGCTGACGCTCATACAGCCCACAACGGTCCATCCGGTTTTATTTGATCTGGAAATGGAATATAGCTTTCCTCTGTTTCCCTTTTCGGTACGCACCGTATCTTCTTTTGATTTCACGATCAGGTCGATATTCTCAGTCTGCAATTCATTGTAAAGCTGCTGCTGTTGTGGATGGTATACAATATTTCCGCTTTCATCCAGAATGAATGCGTATCCCCTTTTCCCGATCGTATTCTGATCACAAAGTTCACTGATGGCACTGTAATTCAGATCAATAAAAAAGACTCCCTCTTTCTCACCGCTGTTGGAAAAATTACGGATTCCCCTGCTTAAAGTGATCACCCACGGACGCTCTCCGCTGATGATGTGCTGTACATGAGAAGATGTAAGAAGCGGGCCTTCCGGCTTCTGTAAAGCTTCCAGATACCACTCCTGGGTGGAAAGCTTCAGATCCGGATTCACAGACTGTTTGCCGTCGTTGATCAGCTTCCGTCCATTACTTCCAATGATCCCAAGATTTCGGATATCACTTCGTCCATCCAGAATAGTCTTGAACTGATTGATCAGACGCTCTCTTGTTCCATTGTCCACATTTTCACCAAAAAGATATTGCTGTACATCCTCGTTACTGGAGATCATATAGGCTATATTTTCCATGTAATCAATATAGGAATCAATATTCTGATTCATCTGCTGCACGATATTCTGGGTGTAGACAGCAGAATTTTCAAAAATAGAATTGCGGGTATATCTCATGGAAACACCTGTTATGACCAGCACCGCACTTAAAAGCAGCACCGTCACTACCGCAAAGATCGCACTCTGGATACTCTTAAATTTTCCTATGATCTTTGCCGCAAACCGGATATCTCTCATTTACGTTTCTCCCTTGCATATTCTGTTGGTGTGCAGCCGGTCATTTTTTTGAAGGAGATCCCAAAATAATGGGGATCTGCAAATCCGACTTTCTCGGCAATTTCATAATTCTTCATAGTTGTATTCTCCAGAAGCTCCTTCGCCTTCTCCATGCGGGTACGGATCAGAACTTCTGTAAAAGTCTCTCCCGTAAGATCCTTAAAGATCGTACTGAAATAGCTTGTACTAATATTCAGATAGGAACAGATACTGTTCAGGCTTAAATCCGGATCCATATAATTCTTCTGGATATAATCCAGGGCAAGTCTGGCCTGACGCTGTCCGCTGGAGCTGTTTGCATCGGAAAGTGTCTGGAAAATCTCTCCGATATGATTCCTGACCAGTTCAACAGCACTGTCAAAAGAATTCTGCTCCGTAACCTGCTGCAGAAGTGCTTCTCTTTTGGAAAAAAGCCTGTTGTCCGGAACCATATCCTCACAGGTCTCATCTGCTGCACGGATGATCTGCTGAAGATACACGCAGGCACGACTCTTATCCACCCGCGCTTCCTTGATCTCAGAAGAGATCTGTTCCAGAATATGCTCTGCGTTTTCCTTTTTACCCACTTTCAGAGCAGCTGCCAGCTTCTCTACATAAGCTTTAATAGAAAGATTTTTTTCCTCCGGCTGTTCTTCCATATCAATAAGAAGGCTTCCTCCAAGAAGATAACGATATTCAATAGCTTTCTCTGCAAGTTCATGGGATGCACGAAGCTCCTGCTGGGTTCTGGCCCAGCTTCCCACACCGATAGAAATATCCAGCGACATCAGTTCCTTCAGCTTATCCTGGATCGTCCTGCAGATCTCCATGATCTTGTGTTCAAACTCTCTGGTACGGTTTCCCATGAAAAGAGCACCGACCTTGTTATTTCCGGCCTGATATGCCACTCCTGCTTTTTCTTTGCTGATGATCTCATCACTGATATTAAAAAGGACAAAAGACATCAGTGCACTCTCCTGGCGTTTCTCCGCAGTAAGCTGACTGCCGTCCGAATACAGATCCAGATCAAAAACAGCCACACGATAGCATGCTGCCTCAAGATCGATTCCCAGTGCTGCAAGCTCTTCCAGACTTTCCTGCCGTGTCTTGATATTATCCACAAAGCCCTGCAGCGCTCTGGAACGGATCACAATGGCGTTTTTCTGATAATTCTCGGAAGTCTGTGTCAGACGTTCCAGCTTCTCTTTTTCTTTTCTTTGCTGGTCCACCTTCTCCTTCATTTTTCCGATAACATTTCTGAGTTCCATGGCTGTCACCGGCTTCAGCATATATTCACTGACACCATACTGGATCGCCTTCTTGGCATACTCGAATTCTCCGAATCCGCTGAAGATCACGATCACGATATCCGGATAATTCTCATGGAGAAAACGGCTCAGTTCCATACCATCCATATATGGCATAAGGATATCTGTAAGCACGATATCCACCGGATGGTTCTGTACAAATTCCGCTGCTGCTTTCCCGTTATCACAGTCTCCTACCAGCTCACAGTCCATTGCTTTCCAGTCAATATTCTCCCGGATCGCATCTCGAACAAGTATCTCATCATCTACCAGTAAAATACGATACATAATTTCTGTTGTCCCCCTCTGATCAGTTTCTGTTGTTTTTATTGCACATCCCCCTGACAGATCCTTCCCCCCGTCTCTGTCATTTTCATTGGTAAGATTACTGTCCTTTCTGTGAACAATAACTGTTAATTCTTTTTATATGTTAACATGTTTGGTTAAAATTTACAACGGAGTTTCTTAGTCCAAATTAAATACAAAGAAATCCCGCATCCAACATATGGAACACGGGATTTTCCTGCATATTTTTATTATTTTACGATAACGCCATCCTCGTCCCAGAGGTCATGCCAGTCCCTGGCACCATGCCACAGAAATACCTGTCCTTTTACAAGACGGTTGCCTTTTTCCAGAGTTGCGATGGTTGCCATTTCTTTCTCTGTAAGGGGATCCTCTGTGACACATTTCAGGTTGCTTGCATAGTTGTGCACAGAGAACGGAATGGAGATCTCTCCTCTCTGATGTGCCCATTTCAGAGCGATCAGAGCCGGATGAACACCATGTGCCTTTGCGATCGCCTGCATCTCCGGAACCTCCAGATCCGCAACATCCTCCGGGCAGATATCTCTCTCCGGTCTGCGTGGAGAACCAATCGGCATATAGCCTACCGGCTGGATGTTATGCTCTACCAGATAATCATAAAGCTCCTGCTGCTGGAAGCATACATGAAGCTCAAGCTCACAGGTTGCAGGTTTGATCTTCATAAGCGGAAGAACTGCCTCAAGCTTCGGAATGGTCATATTGGAAATACCAATGTAACGGATCTTTCCTTTTTCTACCAACGCCTCACACTGGCGGTATGTATCCATAAACTCCTCCACACTGAAGGGTTTGGACTCCGGATTTCTGGAATCCACATCACATCCCGGTGCATGATAGTTCGGGAATGGCCAGTGGATGAAATACATATCCACATAATCGCACTGAAGATCCTTAATGCTCTTGTCGCAGGCTTCCTCTACTCTTCTGTGCATGTCGTTCCATACCTTTGTCATGATAAAAAGATCCTTACGCTCTACAACACCTTCGTCAAAAGCGTCCTTAAATACCTGGCCGATCTCATGCTCGTTTCCGTAACATGCGGCACAGTCAAACATACGGTAGCCACTGCGGATCGCGCCTGCAACAGCTGCAGATACATCCTCTGCGGATACACGGTCGGAACCGAATGTTCCCATTCCGACACACGGAACCTGCTCGCCGGAAGGAAGTGTCACTTTCGGCACAATTGCCGGATTGATAACTTCTGCCATCTTTACATCTCCTTTTTTATAAAAATTTTTTTATTATAAGCTTATCTTATAAACGCCTGATCTCGATCTTCGGAAGAAGAGCCTCCATATCCTCCATCACAAAGAAGCCCGTTTCCTCGCGCATGGCTGCCGCCGCTGAGATCGCACTGGCTCTTTGCAGAGTCTCTTCCAGGGAAAGTCCCTCACTTAATCCAAGGGCAAAGCCTGCGATCATGGAATCTCCGCAGCCTACGGTATTTACCGCATCGATCTTCGGAACCACCGCACGGAAAATCCCTTCCTCTCCGACTGCCAGGGAACCATCTGCTCCAAGCGAGACCGCCACGATCTTCACACCATCGGCATGGATGGCTTTCGCTGCTTCAATGATATCGTTGATATCGTCACAATGCTTGCCTGTCAGCATACGGATCTCATCAATGTTAGGCTTGATCAGTGTCGGTGCTGCCTTGATTCCCTCTTCCAGAAGCTTGCCGCTGGTATCCAGGATCACCGGTTTTCCGGCGTCTTTCACAATCTTCACAAGGCGCTGGTAGGCACTTCCGTCAAGTCCCTTCGGCACGCTGCCGGACATCGCCACAACAGAAGCGTCTTTTACAAGCTGGCGAAATTTTTTCTCAAAGCCCTCAAAATCTGCCTCTGTCAGTGTAAATCCCGGCTCCAGGAATTCGGTCTGTACATGATTCACCTCATCCCAGATGTTGATACAGGAGCGGCTCTCCGCCTCTACATGGTAAAAAGCACTCTTAATGCCAAAGGGTTTCAGGGCAGCTTCTATATAATTGCCTGCGTGGCCGCCTACAAAGCCGGTGGCAACCACTTCAGCACCGTAAATGGACGCCGGCTTGGAAACATTCAGTCCCTTTCCGCCGGGAACGTAGGTACATTCACGCACACGGTTCACTTCGCCCACTTTAAAATCATCCACTACATAACGCTTGTCAATGGCAGCGTTTAAGGTTACTGTCAGGATCATATCAGTCTTCCTCATTGGAAAGAAGGATCTTTCCTTTTACAAGGCCCGGCGTCTTGAACAGCTGGAAGGCCTCCTGTGCCTGGCTCATCGGGATTTTCTTATAGATGAAGCCCGGGTCAAACTTCAGCTGGCCAGTTGCAAAATAATGCGCCGTCAGCTCCCACTCACGTCCCGGATACGGGGCACTGTAGGACATCCAGGAACCGGTAAGCTTGAACTCCTTACGGTTCATGTTCTCCCACTCCTTCGGTGTAAAGGTAAGGTTTTCATGAGGAGTACCAATGAAGCATACATGTGCCTTGTTTGCTGCAAGCTCAAATGCCATATGCATGGTGGGAACCTGTCCGGCTGTCTCAAATACGAAGCCGTAGCCCTTTCCACCTGTAATGGCCATGGCTTTTTCCATATATCCCTCTTCCTTTGTGTTGATGATCTCATCTGCGCCGAGACGCTTTGCAAGAGCAAGTCTCTCATCGCTGATATCAAAGACCACTACCTTCTTGGAGCCGAAGATCTTTGTCCACTGCATGGTGAACATACCAACTGTACCACCGCCAAGGATCGCCACATACTCACCACCGTGGTAATCGTTCTGGAATACACCGTGGATGGCTACGGTTGCAGGCTCAAACATGGCTCCCTGCTCATATGGAACATTGTCTGCGAATGGTACTGCATTCTGCTCAGGAACCACTACATAATCTGCGTTTGCTCCCTGCTCTCTGGAACCGATGAAGCTGTAATGCTTGCAGAGAGAGAAATTACCCTTCTGGCAGTCGTCACATTTCATACAGGGAAGAAGCGGTGCACCGGATACACGGTCGCCGACCTTCACCTTGGTAACGCCTTCTCCCACTTCCACCACATCGCCGGAAAATTCATGTCCAAGCACGATGGGATAAAAATGTACGCCGTGATTTAATACACGCGGGATATCAGATCCGCAGATCCCGGAATATCTTACCTTGATCTTCACATGGCCCGGTGTTACCTGAGGTTCTTCCACTTCCTGATACTGAACATCCTCATTTGCTACTACTACTGCTGCTTTCATGATCACTTTTCCTCCTCATTTCTCATCATAGGTTCAAGAGATTTATAGAGATTTAAATAGGTTTTATAGGTTTTCTCATAAACGTCCCGGTTTTCCGGGTTCGGTTCATGTCTTCTTGTTTCCTTTACCGTAAGACGGATGGCCTCATCATAATCCTGATACATTCCAACACCAACACCTGCCAGAATCGCTGCGCCAAGTGTTGTTGCCGTATCAGAGGACGGCACTACGATGGGTTTTCCTGTGATATCGGATTTGATCTGTGTCCAGAGAAGAGAATTTGCAGAGCCTCCCATTGCGCGGAGAACTTCCACATCTGCTCCTGCTTCCTTTGCCACCTCAAGGTTGTGTTTCAGAGAAAGTGCTACGCCTTCCATACAGGCACGTACCATATGTCCCTTGGTCTTGGCAAAATCCAGTCCGTAGAATACGCCCTTCGCATTAGGATTCCAGATCGGGGAACGCTCACCGGACATATATGGAAGAAATACCACTCCGTCACTGCCTGGTGCGACCCTTTCCGCGATCTCATTGAGCTGATTCAGAGAAGAGCCTTTTTCTCCTGCTACAGAGCGCTCATAATCTGCAAACTCACGTTCAAACCAGCGCATGACACCACCACCTCCGGTGGTTCCTCCCTGAAGGAGCCACTGTCCCGGAACCACGTGATAGCCAAGGATCAGTCTGGGATCTGCCTTGTACTCATCCATGCAGATGCTCATTCCGCCGGCCTGTCCGCCTTGCTCCTGTGTCTCACCCGGATGGATCACTCCAGCCCCCAGTGTTCCGCATGCCGCATCCAGACCACCGGCAACAACCGGTGTTCCCACAGCAAGGCCGGATTCCTCCGCCGCCTTCTCTGTAACTGTTCCCACAACATGATCACAGGCACAGATCTCAGGAAGAAATTCCATGGGAATCCCAAGCTTTCTGCACATATCCTCATCCCAGGCTGCCTTTCTCATGTCAAAGCAATGCAGGCCATAGCCCTGGGAAACATCCTGGCTCATCACACCCGTCAGCTTATATGCAATGTAGCTGTTAGACTGCAGGATCTTGTGGATCCTTTGGTACACCTCCGGGAGATTTTCTTTATACCAGAGGATCTTTGCAGTTGTGTAGGACGGCTGAAGGGAATTACCGGATATTTCAAAAATCTGCTCTGCCCCGATCTCTTCATTCAATCTGTCACAGATAGACTGTGCTCTGGTATCCATCCAGATCGGAGTGTTTGTCAGTACATTTCCGTCCTTATCCATGGCAATGGCTGACCAGCTCTGACCGTCAATACCTATGCCTGCGATCTCCTCAGGTGCTATCCCCACTTTTTGGATGGCCTTCTTTACCGCCTGACAAACAGCACTCCACCATTCTTCCGGATTCTGTTCTGCCCAGCCCTCCTTCGGATAGTAAACCGGATAATCGCCGTTGGCCGCAGCCACAACCGTTCCCGATTTTTCAAAAACCGCAACCTTACAGGCACTGGTTCCGATATCAATACCTAATAAATATGGTTTCATTATAGCTTCTCCTTCTCGTCCAGCACACAGACGGATTTTCCCATGATGATCTCTGCGCCAAGCTTCTCCGTGATCGGTTCTGTTTCTTCACTTGCAGCCCCTTCCAGCCGTTTCAGCATGATTCCCGCCACTTCTCCGGCAATCCCCTGTGTAGGCTGTGCCACAATGGTAAGCTTGGGATTGCATGCTCTGGCAAACTGCAGATTGTCAAAACCGATCATAGACAGCTGTTCCGGGATCTTAAGACCCAGCTCATTCATCCCGATCACCGCCCCCATGGTCATCTCATAGTTGGTAACAAACACGGCCGTCATATCCGGATTGTCCGCAACAAGCTTCTCAATTCCCTGCACACCGCCCTGAATGGTATAATCGCCGTGATAGATCAGAGATTCCCGTACCGGTATATTTTCTTTTTCGTATGCATTGCGGTACCCCTGGAGACGTTCCTGAGCGGTGGAAATTTCCTCCGGTCCGCCAATGATCCCGATCTTACGGTGTCCTGCCTGAAAAAAAACTCTCATTGCGTCCTCAGCCGCCTTCTCGTTGTCTACAAGAACACTGTCACAGGAAAGCTCCCTGATCCTGCGGTCAATGAGTACGATGGGCTTTCCGGTTTTCTGAAATTTTTTCAGATGATTACCTTCCGCATCCACCGGCATGCTGATGATCCCGTCCACACGCTTCCGGCTTAAAAACTCCACTGCATCCCGCTCCAGTCTCTTATCGGTACGGCAGTCACAGACAATAGTCGCATATCCGTGACTCCTTAAGACATCCTCCATTCCTGTGATGATCTCCGCGCAAAAGGTATTGTTAAGCTCCGGGATCACCACGCCGATGGTCTTGGTAGCATTAGTCTTAAGCCCTCTGGCCACCTCATTGACCTCATAATGCAGCTCCTGAATGGCCTCCTCGATCTTTATTCTGTTTTTTTCTCTTACGTTTCCGCCGTTAAAATAAGAAGAAATCGTTGCGAGCCCAAGTCCGGTCCGCCTGGCAATATCTTTCATGGTTGCTGCCATACTGATTACTCCGTTTCTGTTTTTTTACAGAAGATCATTCTGCCTTTCCATCACAGCCGCAAACCTTCATACGCGCCTCAACCAGCTCCTTCACTGCCTGGATCGCTTTCTTTCCGTAGGCCTTCGGGTCGATGGTGTTCTCATTCTCTGCAAAGGTCTCCTTCACTGCCCTGGAATATGCAGCACGAAGCTCTGTTGCAAAGTTAACCTTGCAGATACCACGTTTTACACAGTCGCTGACATCCTCATCACTGAGTCCGGATGCCCCGTGAAGAACAAGGGGGATATCTACGACTTCGCGGATCTCGCTTAAGCGTTCCTTGTCAAGAACCGGTGTTCCCACATAGAAACCATGTGCGGTTCCGATGGCAACTGCCAGGGAAGTAACACCTGTACGCTCCACGAATTCCTTCGCCTCCTGCGGGTCGGTATTAGTGTCTGCCTCAGCCTCAAGATCATCCTCTTTACCACCGACCTTACCGAGCTCAGCCTCACATGGGATATCCAGGGCTGCTGCCACATCCGCAACTCTCCTGGTCTCTCTGATATTATCCTCAAAATCCAGCTTGGAACCATCGATCATCACAGAAGTATAGCCTGCATGCATTGCCTGCATCGCAAGCTCAAAGCTGCTGCCGTGGTCAAGATGAAGGCATACCGGAACGGAAGCCTTGGCCGCCTCTGCTGCTACGATCGCAGCGTAAGTCTCAACCGTACCATATTTAACAGTAGAAGGTGTTGTCTGGATCATAACCGGTGCTTTCAGCTCCTCAGCTGCCTGGATGATCGCCTTCACCATCTCCATATTCTCTGCGTTGAATGCTCCTACTGCATATCCGCCCTTCTGTGCCTTTAACAGCATTTCCTTCGATGTAACCAGTGGCATAATCTTCTCCTCCTTGGAATCATAATCATTGTGTTTGTTTTGTATTATTTTCTCATTTGGTCCAGAAACCGAAACGTTTCCGTTTGAGTTCATCATAGCGCTCCATACGTTTTCTGTCAACCATAAAATTTTCATCATTTACAGGAAAATATTCCCTTGAAAAGAAGACCAAATACCGTTAGATTAATTAATAAGAGTTCTAAAGCCTGTGGCCGGGCAGGTCTGTCTGATACTACCGGCGTCATAACAGTTTCGGAAATCCATGTATCCTGTTCTGATCACCTGAGCCTGATGCTGTAATTTCCGAAATGCTGTAAGTACACAATGATCTTAGGAGGATATAAACTATGTTAAAAGGAATTCCAGAAATCTTATCACCAGAATTACTGAAGGTTTTATGTGAGATGGGACACAGTGACCGTCTTGTTATCGCTGACGGAAACTTCCCTGTAGAATCCATGGGAAAAAATGCCATCACCATCCGTTGTGACGGACATGGCGTTCCGGAGATCCTGGATGCCATCCTGAAGCTCTTCCCGCTGGATACTTATGTAGAACATCCGGTAAACCTGATGGAAGTAATGCCTGGCGATAATGTGGAGACACCGATCTGGGATACATATAAAGAAATCGTTTCCAAACATGACGAGCGTGGCGAAAAAGCCGTTGGAAACATCGAGCGTTTCGCATTCTATGACGAAGCAAAAACTGCATACTGCATCATCTCCACAAGTGAGAAAGCACTTTATGCCAACATCATGCTTCAGAAAGGCGTTGTGATCAACAACGACTGATCTTTCTTTTGAACTGCCTGATATAATCATATATAATACACATATTCAACCAAAACATAAAACGCCCGGATCTGGAATGTTTCAAGCCAGATCCGGGCGTTTTATATTTTAACACTTTTATCTCTTTGCTGCTTTTGCGGCATATCCTCCGCAGAGTACTTTTCCACCGGAGGTTTTTATCCCTGCACGCACCGCATAGTAATACGTTGTTCCCTTTTTTGCGGTCTTATCCTCAAAGGAGGAGCTGCTGCCTCCGGAAACTGTACTGATCTTTTTCCATGAACCCTTTCCGGTCTTACGGTAGATCTGATAGCAATCTGCTTTCTTCTGCGCTTTCCAGCAGATCTTCAGCCCCCTGGAGGTCTTCCTGACACTGGATATCTTCTGAAGTTCCGGATAGGACAGGATATAGCTGCTTGCCTGATATCCTCCGAAAACTTTTTTCCCGTCTACATTCTTATATGGCCTCACAGCATAAGCGTAGGAGGTGATTCCCTCAATCTTCGTGTCCTGCCAGGACAATACTTTGTTGTTCACGGTTCCGATCCGAACCCAGCTTTTCCCCTGGAGCTTCCGGTAGATATGATAGCCACTGGCTCCGGAAACCTTCTTCCAGGATACCCTGTTACATGGTCCGCTGACAGCTTCAGCCACTGCACGGGCCTTCCCCAGCTCCGCTTTTGCTGATAACGGCGAAGATGCGGCTCCATAAACAGTCTTCTTTCCGGAAAGTACATAAGAAGCCCGGATCCGATACGTATAAGTGCTTCCTGTTTTCACTGCAGTATCCTGCCAGGTCACTACATCTGCTGTCACGGTTGCCATTTTTTTTGAATTTCCGCTTTCATCCCAGCGATAGATAGCATAACGATTGCAGCCGGGAACTGCTTTCCAGGAGATCCGTATCCTGTTAAATGCCTTGGAAACCAGTTTTACACCTGTGGTCTGACGAAGCTTCACCGTAACCTTACAGGTAGCTCGGATTCCCCTGGCATTTTTTCCGTAACAGGTTATGGTTGCTGTTCCCGGATTTTTTGCAGTAACAACGCCGCTTCCATTTACAGCAGCCACACTGGTATCTGAGCTTTCCCAGACAATGCCGGAAGCAGCCATCTCGGATCTGGTAGCCGAGGCATTCAGTGTTTTCTGATCTCCGGAATACAGATCTATCTCAGAGGAAGAAAGCTGCATCTTGGCCGCACTGCTCAGAGTCCTGGTATGCGCCTTGATCCTCGGAGTTACCGATGGATTAAATTCAACCGCATCCATCCAGGTATCCTCCGCGTTATATCGCAGAAAGCTCTGACCGGATACGATAGACGGAGAAAAGCTGCACCAGCCATAACTGACCTCTGCCTCCACACAGTATTTTATATATGTGCTTCCTGCATTTGTCACCACAATAGAATACAGACTGTTCTGGCTGAGCAGAACCTCCGGGATCTGAAAAGTCATAACCCCAGCCATCGGCTGACTGCAGGAAACCGGTGTAGAATATGCCGGTGTTCCACTGGTAGGATCACTGGCATCCTTCAGATTTGTGTATACCTGCACAGTATAGGAATTATTGGCAGACATGGAGCTAAGAGTCACCTCGCCAAGCGATTCCGCTTTTCCGTTTCCTGCACTGGCACGAAAAACCGTAGACAGCTGTTCCCCTGCATACATGCGGATAGAACCAAGGCCCGACGTTCCGTCATAAAAATAATTGTTTCTATATTTCGGTGTATTGACAGCCGTAGCCGCAACCAGCTCACTGACAGACTTATCCTCATAGGACATATAAAAATATCCGGATTTTCCCCAGCCTGTACCCCAGCTGTTCTTGACGATCCAGGCTCCGTCTCCCTTTACCTTGGAAGATGCCCGGAAATTCTTCGCAGAATAATTGTCATCCCAACCCACCACTGTAACTACATGATTCACGTTCTTGGTGCTGGTAGGATAGGAATAGGCCGCTGTACTTGCATTGTAATAGGCATTCTGTGCATTATACATCACAGTAACTGAATTATTTGCAACCAGAAGCTTCTTCATGGCATTTACGGAATAATCGGAAAAATAGGTATTTTTCAGATAAGCAGCTGCATTGTACGCCTTGGATGCCGCCGGAGTCACACCGGTTTTCTGTGTATGCGTGGAATCTGTTGCCAGAGGCACATCCCCTTCTGTTGTCATTCCGGACCAGGTGCTCAGAAACATGGAAGCCAGAAGATCATTTCCGCCCTCATGATAATCTGCGTTTCCTTTATCATCTGTCCCCATATGCTTATTGACATCCCCGTAGGTATTTCCAAGCGGGTCATTCTTTCTGTTTGCAAAAAAATACGCCAGATGCTCTTCCGACAGATCATAAGCCCCAAGGCCCTGGGTCAGAAACGAGGTTTCCAGAAGAGAGGCCATTCCAAATGCCCAGCACATACCGTAGGGCTCCTGATTCTTTACGGAAGTGACATATCCCTGATCCGCTGCATTATAATAGGACGGATAGGCCGCAGCTCTTCCCATCGGTACCTCATCCACATCATTTCCGATCTCCACGGCGGTGGAATAAGAGGTCAGATTATCAAAGGGTGCCAGCTGTTCCTGCTCCTCTTCCTCCGTAAGCGGACGGCCCTTGATATATTCGATGCCGGACTCACCACTGTCTGAGGCATCCCCGAAGCTCTCCTCACCGTCACCAAAGGTATCCTCCTGGGAATCAAAAGACGATCCTTCTGATATTTCGGGAGTTTCTGTATCCTCCCCTGAACTCTGCAAGGCTATATCCTCGGTATCCCTGTCGGCTGCCTCTGCAATATCCTCGGTCTGTTCATCCGGGATACCGGTGTTCTCTGTGGTATTCTCTTCTGCGGTCTCCGTCGTATCCTCTGCTTCCGCCGGCTGCGTCTGTGTATCTTCTGACCATTCTTCATTGAAGCCTTCCGCAGAATCACTGAAGCCTCCCACATCGGCTGCCATGACCGGAACCTGGCTGCCCGCAACTGCCACACACAGAAGAAGCGGCAGTAATTTCTTCCTGACAAGCTGTAGTCTCTTCACAAAATTCTCCACTTTTCTTATATTGATCTGGTTTATCTGTTAACGTTTCTTCAAATGATAACCCAGAATTCCGATTACTGCAAGTACTGTTGCGATCCCGATCCAGATAAACGGACTTTTATACCAGGAATTTTCTTCTTTAAAGGATGTCGCAGCTGTGCCATTGACCGGCTTAGTGACAGCTTCATCCGCAGATTTCCCACCTTCTGTTGTTCCATCCGCTGCAGGCGGTCCCTGGACCTCGCCGCTCTGAGCCTGAGAACTACCTGTGCTGGCCGTCCCTGCAGGTGGCCCCTGAACCTCACCTCTCTGAGCCTGAGATTCATCTGTGCTGGCCGTCCCTGCAGACGCTCCCTGTCCTTCGCCATTCTGAGCCTGAGAGTTGCCTGTATTGTCCGTCCCTGCAGACGTTCCCTGTCCTTCGCCATTCTGAGCCTGAGAGCTGCCTGTATTGTCCGTTCCTGCTGCTTTCCCCTGAGTCTCGCCGGCTGCGGAATTCTGCGTATCGGATGCGTCTCCCTGATTCACTGCAGAAGTCTCTTTCTCCGTGCTCCCTGCGATTCCGGCCTTCGCCAGCTCCGCATCCTTTGAAGGCCGCAGCTCCTCCAGCGGCACATAACCGTATCTGCCATTATACTCTGTATATCCCCAGGTCTCACCATTCTTCTCTGTCTCCCCTTCGATATGCAGGACAGTACCATCCCTTACCGTCTTATCATTGAGCTTTTCACCTTTTCCGTCGGTGGACGGATAGATATCCACACCAACTCCACCGGAATCCACAGTCATATAATAATCTGTGGTATCCGCCGGAGCCTCCACCTTCACCACAACCGACTTGTCCGCATACACCGGAACACTCATACTCAGCACCAGCATTCCTGCCAGAAGCACACCTTTGCACCTTTTCATTGCTCTTTCCTCCCTCAAAAAATCTCACTGCCATTCTATGCATAAAATCCCCTTATATTTCTCTTTTGCCTTGGCTCCGAAATATAAGAGGATCTTATCATTAGTTATATCCAGTATCTTTTTTATGCAAGCTCCCGCTCACACATATCCAGCGCAGAAGCGATCACCGCATCCATGTCATAATATTTATATTCGCCAAGACGGCCGCCGAAGATCACCTTCGGTTCCTTCTCTGCAAGCTCCTTATACTGTCCGTAAAGCGCTCCGTTCTTCTCATCATTGACCGGATAATACGGCTCATCTCCAGGCTTCCACTCGGAACTGTATTCCCGGCTGATCACCGTTTTCGGAAGATCATTACCCTCCTCATCCTTTCCGAACTCAAACCATTTATGCTCGATGATACGGGTCCACGGAGTCTCCACATCCGTATAATTCACTGCTGCATTTCCCTGGAAATTAGGTTTATCCAGTGTTTCATTCTCAAAACGCACAGAACGATACTCCAGAGTTCCCAGCTTATAGTCAAAATACGCGTCGATGGCACCTGTGTAGATCACCTTCTCCGCCATTGCATCGTACTGCTCTTTTTTCTCCAGATAATCCTCATTCAGCCGTACCTCGATACCGTCCAGCAGATTGGCAACCATCTTCGTATAACCACCCACCGGGATTCCCTGGTACAGCGCATTAAAATAGTTATTGTCAAAGGTCAGACGCACCGGAAGCCTCTTGATGATAAAAGCAGGAAGCTCCGTACATGGACGTCCCCACTGCTTCTCCGTATAGCCCTTGATCAGCTTCTCATAAATATCCGTACCTACAAGACTGATAGCCTGTTCCTCCAGATTTGAAGGTTCCGTGATCCCTGCAGCCTGCCGCTGCTCCTCGATCTTTGCCGCAGCCTCCTCCGGAGTCACCACGCCCCACATCCGGTTAAAGGTATACATATTAAACGGAAGACTGTACAGCTCCCCGTGATAATTGGCAACCGGACTGTTGGTAAAACGATTGAAGGTGGCAAACCGGGTGATATAATCCCAGACCTTCTTATTATTGGTATGGAAAATATGTGCACCGTATTTATGCACGTTGATTCCTTCCACCTTCTCTGTATATACATTTCCCGCAATATGCGGACGCTTGTCGATCACAAGCACTGACTTCCCGGCACGCTTCGCCTCCTGTGCAAAAACCGCACCGTAAAGACCGGCACCTACGATAAGATAATCGTACATTGATTTCATTCTCCCTGTTCTTTCATTGATGCTGTTATTTTAACACCGGAAAAGGGTAGCTGGCAAGAAGCCACTGTAAAATCCCGATAAAATATCAGATATCCGCTTCTCAAACACCAAAATGTATGATACCCTGTAACTGGATCAGATAATAAACTACTCTGATCACATAAACAGATCGAAGGTGGTGAAACCTATGGGTACAAAGGATACCATCACCAAAGATTACATGGCTGACAACCGCGTTTTTGCGGATGTATTCAACCATATGCTGTACAAAGGAAAAAACGTCATAGACCCTGACACGCTTCATCCACTGGATACCACAGCTCTCGCTGTCCCCTACGGATCCGGCACTTCAGAAGTTCCCGTCCAGAAATTCCGGGACGAATTCAAATCTCTTAATGTTATGCACGATGATTCAAGGATCTATCTTCTCCTGGGGATTGAAAATCAATCGGAACAGAACTTTGCAATGCCGGTTAAGAATATGGTCTACGATGCATTAGAATACGCAGGGCAGGTAGAAAATTCCGCCAGATCACACAGAGAAGCAAAGCAATGGCCTTCTACATCCGGAGAATATCTCACCGGCTTCTACAAGGATGACCGGCTCATCCCGGTCATAACCACGGTCGTGTACTTCGGTTCCGACACCTGGAACGCTCCCAGGAGCCTCCACGAAATGCTCTCCGTCCAGGACCCCGAAATTCTTTCCATGGTCCCGGATTACCGGATCAATCTCTTCTCACCTGCCGAGATAAAGGATGAAGAACTTGACAAACTCCAGAGCAATCTCAAAGAAGTCATGCTCTTCATCAAATATTCCAAAGATAAACGGAAGCTCCAGGAGCTTACATCACAGAGTCCCGGCTTCCGGTCACTCGAGCTCAAAGCAGCCCGGGTCATCGACTCCATAACCGGTATCAACTTACGTTTCACAGAAACAGAAGGGAGGGTTAATATGTGTCAGGCTGTTCAGGAAATGTGCGATGATGCGCGTGCCGAAGGCCATCAGGAACAAGCTATGCTGACAGCACAGCGTATGCTTCAGGATCCAAGATTCTCCCCTGAAGACATCTCCAAATTTTCAGGCCTTTCTCTTGAGGACGTGCTGAAATTACAGAAGAAATAGTTAATATTGGAAATGCTCAGATCCTTTGTGGGGGATCTGAGCATTTTGCAGTTTTACAATGCCAATATTACTTTATATCACAGAACAGCTCTTCTTTATAAACACCACGCTCCAGCATATCACGAAAACTCTCTTTTACAATTGCAACATCCTCTTTATAGGTCATGCTTCGATTGCATCATAAATTGAATAATCCATGATAATATGCCCCTGTTCGTCAACCAACTTCAACAACTTGATACCATCGCAAAAATGGGAACCGATACCTCCCCCCTGATAAGTAATATTATTTTCATCTAATTTATTTTTACTATGCTCATTCTACTTTCATTGGACATATCTTAATACACTGATAACAGCGTATACACTTGCTCTCATCAATCTGAGGATACTCAAATCCTTCTTCGTCCTCTACCATCGAAATGGCATCTTTCGGGCAAATTGCATGACAGGCTGTGCATCCGCAACATTCTTCTTTTCTTTTATATAGTATCGGAATCTCTTTTTCCAATTTTTACCACCCACCTTTTGATTTTTCGCTTAATCTTTCTCAAAATGTTTTAACCTCGCTCTTCACCTCAATACCTCCAAATCTGAAAGTTTCTCTTGTATATCGTAATTTAGCTTACTTCCACTTCACTATACTGCCTGCCTTTCGGAGTAACCAAAATAATTGAAGGCACTTAGTTCATTCCCCTCTCAATATTTTGAAAATCTTATTCCTTATTTTTTTCTTTATTGAAACTGTTCCATATTTCTTCATCACGAAATCAATTCCTTTCTTTTGGTAATCACTCCAAAATTCTTCTCTTTGTTCAGACTTCTTGGTCGGTGCTTCAAGGTTCGCCTGCCAGCATTGTGTTGTATTACTCAATCTACAATCCAAGTCTCCCTGAATCTTTTCAAACATCTCTTCTCCTCGATTTGTATGAATCAAGAATAACGAATTGCCGTTAGGGTCATAGAAGTCTGGAATCGTCTCCTCAATATGCCAGAAATCGCCAATGGTCATATCTGTTGTTCTTTCTGTGGTAGCATAAGGACATTCATAACAGGACGGCCGCAATGCACACCGATTATAAAACACTTTCACATAATCTTTAATCGACTTCTCTGCTCCATTGACTTTCACATAAGCTGTTGGAGATTTCCAACCGTTGCGCTTATCTTTGAAAGTGAGGTATGTTATTTCTCCGTCCTTCTTCTGAATGGCTTCTGCATATTCTCTCCACAGCTTTGGGCTTGGAGATCCATGACAGATAATATCTACTATGTACACCTGGTCTCGGATTCCTTTTATTTCGCTGAACTTCCGAAATCCATCAGACTGGCATCCCATGCCAACAAAGAGCAACTCTTTTTCTGGGTTCTCCAGCAACCAATTATAGGCTTCCCGGTAAATGTAACCTGGCTTGCTCTGCATATATTTTGACCCTTTTGCTCTTTCACGCTGGTTCTTATTCAGAATCATCTGGAATTCTGCAGTGTGGTTCTCGTAATTATAGATTGCTGCCACCACAGCGTTACCATTTTCCAGAAAGAAGTCAGAAAGTGCAGTAAATGCGCCACCAGAAGAACTGCTCCTCAAGGCAGATTTGTCTTTTAACCTTCCTGCATATACTATTGTATCTATCAAATCCACCATAAGCTGTTCCTCCCCACGTATTATTTGCTCTTCGTTACAATCTTGACCTTCTGCAGAACGATAAGAAATACAAGCGTTACACAATAAACCACAATCGGTGCAACACATCTATAAATTGATTTCACTCCGAATTTTCCTGCCACCATCGACAAGAGCGTAATAAAAATTGGATGCATAATATAAAGCCATGTGGAATACCTTCTTCCAATCAAAGCCAAAATCTCATTATTCCAATTACTTTTAAGTGCATATACAAAGAAACTGATTGCTAAAAATGTCGTGCTAATATAATGATCTCTTGTTGCATTCGCACCAGCTTTCACCAAAATAAATCTTTCTAAAAAACTGCTTATCGCAAACACAATAATCATTATTTGAAGTATTCTTTTATTACATTTCTCAGCATACTTTCTTTCTCTAATAATGTTTCCAATACAAAAATAAGGTATTCCCACACAAAGGAAATTTCTAACCAATATATATGGAAATTCATGATGAAAAATGATCAGTGAATATTTTCCAAATACTAAATCAATGATAAGTAGAAAAGGTACTAAAATATATAGTATTTTTCTCAGTTTCAATTTGTCCAAAAAAAATACAATCAATAAAACATAAAAAACAGCACCCAAATACCACAAATGTACTCCCAACGGTGATTCATTAAATACTACAAATTTAATAATATTTTTCAATGTTATAGTGGATTGCAAATAATGAATTATATTCTTACCACAAAACACTTTACATAATATATTCCAAATTAAAAAAATCACATTTGCTTCAATCAGCAGTTTTAAAATTTTTTTAATTTGTTTTACTTCCTTATGGTAAAATATTATATCTAAATAAAAAAATCCTGTTATCATAAAAAAAATAGGAACAGCTATCCTAGTCAAAGTTATAAAATATGCTCCAATTTCTCCTGGAAAAGGAACATGAATACATATAATCAGAAAAGTACATATTGCTTTCAAATTATCAATGCTGTTATTTCTTTTTTCTTCCATTTATTCCTCTATCATTTTTATTGCATAATTTCTTTTTAACAAGTTCAATTCCCAATTTTAACATATCAATATTAGTAGCTATCGCATAAATTGCAGTAATACAAAGTGATATAAACTGAATCACCTTATTATTACAATAATACGTTACAATCAACATTGTTCCTATTGCAATACTTCCAATAATAATCGTTTTTTTAATTTTCATATGTATCGTTTTATTAACATCAATATAACGTACTAAAAACATTATAACAAAAGCTATTAATGTAGATACTGAAGCTGCAAATATCCTAATTTTATTAATTAAAATTACGTCAACTACAAGATTTATAATTGCTGCTGAAATTGATGTATATGCAATTTTTTTAGCATTTTTCTGTGCGACATATATACAACTATATAAACCAACCAATACTCGAAAAAGCATTGCATACATTAAAATTAAAATTTGATCGTACGCATATGCATATTTTTTATTAACCATAATTGGGAAAATAAAAGGCATACATGCTACAATTCCAAAGCAAGCTGCTGCAAATAGTTTAAACAAAGAAGTCATTGTTTCCGTTAAAAATTCATCTCTATCTTTATCATTATAATGAAGTGAAACGGTTTCTGTCCATGATAAATTAAGTATATTATAAAAACTTATAAATACATTTGGAAATTTATTTGCAACAGAGTAAATGCCATTCGCAGCTGTTGATAAAAACTGTGAAATAACCATTCTATCTGAAGCATTTATCACCCACCATGCTAAATCATTAGGAATGAGAGGAATAGAATATGTTCCTACTTTTTTGAAAATTGATATCCTTACTTCTTTTATCGAAATATATTGCCAGCATTTAGATGCTAAAATCAAATATATAAGAGTTGCAATCTGTGCAATTAAAGTAGAAATAAACAATCCCTGCAATCCCATTTTCAATATTGCAAGAACAATTACATTTAAAACCGTTGTTGCAGTTGCTGAAATAAAAGAAGCAATTGTATATTTAACGCTCTCTCCTAATCCTCTCACAAATTGTAAAAAGAGTGCTGTAAATACTTGTAATATAACATAACTTAACAAAAAATATGCATTTTTTATTTTTAAATACGGCATCAACAAAACAAAAATTATACAATAAATAAAAGATTGTATAATACTTGAACAAAGTAACGTTGAAAATAAGCTTTTTTCTTTCTTCTTGTTTCCTCGTAAATCCAGCATGAATCTAAATAATCCCTGATCAAGCTGCCAATTCACTAATGGAAGCAATAATGTTGAATATGTCACCAATAAATCAAATGTACCATACTCTTCCGTTGATAATATTGCGGTATATAATGGAAGAAGGAAAAAACTAATACACTGAGTACATATTTTCCCTACGGTAAGTATTGCCGTATTTTTCGCCAATTCCGCTCTACGCCCCATATAAATCTTTTCCTTTCATTTAATATTACTGATATCAACTTCAAGAATTCATTATAAATTTACCTGAAGAAATTTTTTGGATTTTTCTATTTCGGGCTGTAATTTTTTAGTTACTATGTCCCAATTAATTTTTGTTGTATATAATGAGTTTAATTTCCCATCATACATTTTTCTGGATTCTAATCCCGCTAAATTTAAAAGTGATTCAATACGTCCATTATTGCTAATATTCATTTCAGTATAAAAAGATGAATTTAAAATAATAGAAAAAGCCGTAGCATGAAAAGAATTGGTAAATACGCACTTGGCACTATCAATTAATTTGATAAATTCTCTTGGTGTTGCTACACCAAAATGTTTTACCTGTCGATATTTGTACCATCTTTCCTGATCTCCAATTAATATAACCTGGCAATTATTTTTTTTCCCAACTTCTAACGCTCTTCTTACAATATAATCTGCCTGCTTAGAAACTCCCATAATAAAGACAAGTATATACGGAAAATTTATATTTATATCTGTATCAGCTATATATTCTTTCCATGCTAATTTACTTTTCAAAAAAACTGGGTCCATACAAATAACAGCTTTTTTATTAATATTAAGGCTGTTAATCATATCTGCTAATTCTTTTTCACGAACTGATATCGAATCAAACAATGATAATTTTTCTTCAAATATTTTTTTATCAATATTATCACCCACATGCCCTACACTGGCTGCATAAGAAATCCTACATTCTGGTTCAACAAAAGGAAGAAAATAATTTAAATCTCCACCTGTAAGTTCCAAGTTCCAAACCTGATCCGAACCAACTACAACCTTACTTATTTTGTATTCTGATATATCGTTCACTTTTACCAATTTAAATGTATCTTTCTGATACATATTAAATATACTATTTCTTTTTAGTATATCTGGCAATCTCATTAGCTTTAAAATAATTGTCTTTAACCCTTGATTAAAATTGAACACATTACGTACAGAATAATCATTAATTATACTTTTATTCTTATAATCAACTATATAAACTTCTCTTTCACACTGCTCATTTATAAACTCTGATAAAGCTTTCGTCTGAAGAAAAGCCCCATAATTGCAAGCATTATGAAATGTTAATATTCCTATCTTTTTCATTATATATTTCCTCTTTTATATTCTTTTTTTGAACTAAATAGCCTAATACAAAGCCTATCGAAACAGAATAAAATCCAAACATTGTATCATATAAACAGTTACCGGTTAAAGAATACAGCCAGAAGAAAATTTGCATTGTTAACACAAAAAATATAGTCCCCTTAGATCCTATTGAAAAACTATCTCTTATATTTTTTTTAAGTAATTTTAGTGTCCTTACAAATAGTTCTATAGCTCCACTCATAAAAATTAAAAATCCCAAAATCCCTGTTTCACATAGCAGCTGTAAATATACATTATGTGCATTCAAATAAGCATATCTTTCTGCTCTAACTGCCGGATTATATAAAAAATGATAAAACTGATATTTATATCCATTCCACCCAATACCAATAAGCGGATTTTCTTTAAAATTTTTTAGTGCCAATGCCCACATCATAAATCTTGTATTCGACTCTTCATCAGATCCTATATGTGAAAATCTTTCAAATATTGCACTAATTTCAGGTACTGAAAAAGACAAAAGATATAACACAATCAGCCCAACAGCAGAGGCAAGTAATATCTTAAATGACCTTGTCATTCTCTTTTCCGGTTTAAATAAATAATATGCACAAATTAATGCAACTACTCCAAATAACACATGTGCTCTTTTTGTAGTCGCAACAAGTGCAAAAGCAACAATTAACATTTGAATTGACAACCATCTTTTCTTTAAACGATCAGTCGCTACCAAAAATTGGGCAACAATAATGATAAATGTCGTAACAATGTACATTGCATTTTCAGAATAATGATTTGCAAACCCTGCATGATAGCCAACTGTTCCACCGTCTGTTCCTGTTGGCCAATATCCCCAAATATTACGCATTATTCTGTATTTATATGGAAAAATCAAAAAGAAATAAACTCCGAAAACATATATTCCCGATATTGCTTTTAAAACATTAATCAACTTAGGATATACACATTCTTTAACCATTGGCAATAATAAGACAAAAGAAAAATAGTACAACCATCTAAAAGTAGTATAAAAACTATGTTTATATATACTACGATTATATACAAGTATATATATCAAAATAAATAAGAACCATGGCATCAAATATATAAACACTTTTTTATTAATTCTCATTACTCTGTTTGTGCATCCCGCATGCCATGTAATTATAATTGACAATATCCAAATAACATACTTTATATATCCATACGGATCAGGAATAATATCCAAAAACTCACCAAACATTACTGCTATACAAAATAAAGCAAACCCCACCATTGCCTCAAAGCTTTTCAAGTCTTCCTCAAGCATCATTATTCTTACTCACTTTCTATTTCACATTATCATTCTGTTATTATTTAAAACATATTCCCATATAACACCCAAACAATAGTCCAATAAATTAACCTAATAAAAAACGCACTCTGAAAACACATTTTAAAAACCTTTAACACTCTGAGTCACTTTTTATGCTTCAACTTAAAAATTGTATATTTCTCAAATATGTAGCTTTTTAATCCTTATGTTTAATTTTACAATACACAACTCCTATTTTAAATGCTATAAAATACATATGTTTTTTCAAAAATGATAAAATAATTATATATGCAAAATTCTGAAACTTCCCATTAGACAAATTATTATTTCTTACTTCTGATATGATTTTTTTTATATCATTTTTGTTCAAAAGTGTACGGACTGAAGTAGATACCTCTTTATAATCTTTTTTACTTCTTCCCATCGCGACAATAGTTCTCAAAACATTTTGTGCGATATTAAAATCTAACGCAGTTTCTAATACTGAAGGAACATCTTTTTTACACATTAAATTTATAAAATCAATTCTTTTTAACACTCGATTTACAGAAATTGTTCTTGATAATGACTCTTCTGTTACTCTATAAAAATAAACTGGTATATCTACACATTTAATCTTATTTATACCTATAATATAGTCTAAGTTAAATAAGAAATCCTCAAAAATCGTAATTGATTCATCAAATTTAACTTTGTTTTTTACGATTTCTGATTTTTTAAAAGCCTTTGCCCAATTCACACCTAATACATCAGCTCTATATGTTAATCCACTTTCCATTTTATTAAAATATTTCGGTGAATCCAATAATGCTAACATACAGTCCTTTGCTTCAATTATCACTTCCCTATTTGACAAGTGAGATGTCAAATTTTCCTGTGTATAATTTGCAACAATTAAATCAATATCATCATTACTGCTCTTTATTTTTTCATTAAACAAATATAAAGCGTCTGGCAACAAATAATCATCTGCATCAACAAAAATGATCCACTCGCCTTTGCTTTCCTTTAAGCCTAAATTTCTAGCATGTGATACACCTGGAACTTCTGTATAAATTACATGTATACGACTATCCTTCTCTTCCCAATTTTTACATATCTTATAACTTCCATCACCAGATGCATTCACAACTAAAATCAATTCAAACTCTGAAAAAGACTGAGATATAATACTCTTTATACAATAATCAACATACGCTTCTACATTATGCACTGGAACTATTATACTAAACATATTTCATCCTCTTTTGTTTTAAATGCAAATTAAATTATTTCCAACCTGAAACGCTTCCATAATATTACTTATCTCTTCAGATACTTTTTCAGAAATATATAAACTACTTTTTCCTTTTTCAATTGTTTTTACAAAATCAGCTAATTCATAACGTATTCCTTCACCATCTAATTGATAAAAATATCGTTTATTATTGCTTGAATTTTCAAATCTAACTTCAAAATAATCTGTTTTCCACCATGGTGCAGGTACATAAATATAACCTTCTGTTCCAGAAATAACTAATTCCCCTTCGGATTTTACTCCACACCCAACTTTTATCGAAGCAACAGCATGCGGATATATAAAAGAAGCTTTTGAAAAAGTATCAAAACACCTTTCATCATCCAAAAAACGTGCAGTAAACTCTACTTTATCATAATTTGTACCAAGAATCTGAAAAACTGGCAATAATGCAGTCGGTCCCCATTCAGACATACTATTCCATGCAATATCAATATTTGGAATATGTTTTTTTATACTAGTACATGTAGCATCAACAGATATTATTTCTCCGATTTTTCCAGTCTTAGCAAGTAGGACAAGTCTGTAATATGCTGTAGAATATGCTGTCTTAATCCCCTCCACAAGCGTACACCTATTCTTTTTTGCTAATTGAAATAATTCTCTGCATTCTTCAGTCTTTAATGCTATAGGAGCTTCACATAATACATGTTTCCCCTTCTCCAGTGCATATTTAACCTGTTTATAATGTAATATGGGATTAGAACGTATGTAAACAGCATCAGAAATTTCAACCAATTTTTCATATGATTCATATGTTGAAGTACGTTTTAATGTATCACCAATCTGTGTATAATCAACTGCATAAACTCCTGAAAGTTTTAAACCATTTACATAAGAAGACTCTATTGCTACTTTATTAATAAAAGAACCTTCCCCTACTAATCCTAATGAAACTGCACGTTTCTCATTTCTAATTTCTGAGCTGGATATTCCTTGGGTTCTTTCTAAATAAACAACTTTACAATATTCTTTCAAATAATCAAAATATCCCACCCAGTCAGAGCCAACCGTAAAAATATCAACATCAAGCCGTCTGATATCATCTATTTTTTGTCCTTCATATTCTTCTACAATTATTTCATCTGCTAATCCTGTGTCACGTACTGCGGCAATTCTTTCACTTAAACTCTGCTGAACATTGATTTTTCCTCTGTTTTTATCAAAATCATCCGCTGTAACTCCAACTATCAAATAATCTCCTAGCGCTTTTGCCCTTTCTAAAAGTCTGATATGTCCATAATGAAGCAAATCATATGTACCATAAGTTATCACTTTTATCATAATTAATTTCCTTTTTCATTTTTATAAAATTCCTTTTTTTTGCAGATCTTTCAATGCATCAACAAGGGTTTTATTATCTTCATGAGTGAGCGCACCAATATGTCCTACTCTAAAAATAGTATTCTTCATTTTTCCACCATTTGGACAAATCCAAATTCCATATTCATCTTTAAGTTTTAAAAATATCTCATATGCATTACCATTTGTTGGATGAACTGATGTCACACCATTAGCTGGACTTTCTGAAACCAACTCAAATGGTAAATCTTTAATTCTCTCTCTAAAATCTCTAGCCTGTTCTGCAACTCTTTTCACTTCTGCATCTGCGCCACCCAATCTTTTAATTTCTTTTAATCTCTCGTTAATTTGAAGTAAAATACCAACTGCCGGAGTAAATGGTGTTTGTCCACGTTCCTGATTTTTTAAAGCATCTTTTAAATCAAAATACATAGTTTTTGTTTTAGAATTTTGAACACGTTTTACTCCATTAGGTGCAAGAACTATAATAGAAATTCCAGGAGGGCAAGCTAATACTTTCTGCGAACCAGTAATCATAACATCAGCCCCACACTCAGCCATATTAAACGGATCAGCCAAAAAAGAAGAAACGCAATCACACACAAAAAACAAATTGTTTTTTCTACAGAATTCACCAATCATCATTGTATCATAGAGTACGGCCGTTGATGTTTCATCTACATTAACTAATAATCCAGTGAAATCCTGTCCGTCAAATTCATATAATTTTTCTTTCGTAAGTTTTTTCCCTTGTTCAAGTTTTATTGCAACATATGGGATTTCGTGTATTTCACACAGTTCTACAAAACGATGTCCAAAACTGCCACCATCAATAACTATTACTTTATCTTCCTTCGTAAAACAATTCACAACAACTGCCTCCATTGATCCTGTGCTGGAACAAGTCATAAAGACAGCTCTTGAATTTACTGGTGCTTTCGCATACTCTAACATGAATTTTTCATTTTCCAACATTACATTTGAAAACTCTGATGTTCTGAAATAAGGAACCTGCTCTCCCCCAATTTTACGAACTACATCTGATGACATTACTGGTCCAACTGTAAAATTTAACATAGCTTAAATCTCCTTTTTGTATTTTCCTAAATTGTAAACAAGATAACAATTTCTATCATGATGATCCATATCTGGAGGTGTCATATATTCTCCATACCGTCTTTTCAAATATGCATCGTAGTTTGAAGGAATAAGACAATTTCTCCCTTCAAATTTTATTTCTTTGTAACTGCAAAACTCAGATCTCTTATATATTTCTCCAAAATAATGAAAATCGTCTGCGGGTATCCCCACATATTTTGAATTTTCATCTTTACACCAGGAATACCAATAATCTGTCCATATTGCCCATTTTTCAATAGAACCAAAAGATAAAATACATCCAATCAAAGCCTTAACTTTGAATGAAATACCATTCTGATAGTTTTTAAATATTTTATATCCTTTAGCCATTCTTCTGCATGATAATGCAAACCCCATAAACATACATATTATTCCCTGACCCCATTTTTTTATTTTGGAATCTGGAATATTTTCTATCGTATAAATATCAATAAATATACCGGATTCATTAAGATCATATTCCAAAATAGTTTTGTATTCCGTCCCTTTAAGTCGAATTTTAGGAAGTATACGTCCATAATTCTCTTTGTCCTGAGGATGTAACATAGAATATTTAAAACTATATTGTTTTTTTATTATTTTATACAACTTTTCAAAATCTCTTCTCGGCATTGCTATGTCAATATCATCATCCCATGGGATAAATCCTTTATCGCGTAAAGCTCCTATTGCACTTCCACCAATCAAGATAAAATGCAAATTGTTTCTTTTACATATTTCTATCAAATCATCTAACATCAGAAGTAAAACTTTATGAAGATCAACAAGTTCTTCTTCTGATATCATTTTTAATTTTAAAGACGATTTTTTTGCAATATCTCCAAGTCTCATTTTTCCTCCTGTTTAACCAATTCTGATACATGTGCATTTTTATCAGCATCTTTTGGTGGTGTCATATAATCTCCATAAAGCGATTTCAAATATTGATCATACTTTTCTGGTCCAAGTAATTTAATATTTTCAAATGCATACCATGTGTCTTTTCCATATATGCTTTTCTCAATCATTTCTGTATATTTAAATGATGTTTGTCCCATAAAATTAATAATCCATTTTGATTCCTCAACCGGATATTTTTTCAGCAATACATCCACTTTATCCAAACATTTTTTAGTATCAAGAGCTCGATCTATTGGAAATTTAAGTGCAATACTAATAACAGCTTTTTCAATTGCCGATCTTCCAGGACGTTTTATATTTACTTTTTTTATACAGGAAAGATGATACATTAAACGTGCCAATGCCAATCTAAATTGATGAACTTTTAAAGCAAATATATTTGACGGCATACCATCTAACGGAAAAATATCTACCCAAACGTTTTCATATCTAATTTCTGCACTGCCCATACGTTTGATCAAATATCTTTTATCTACAATTCTTGCGAAATAATAATGATGATCACTTTCATCCCAATAAGTTCTTAATTCTAAATTTCCCGGAAGATATTTTTTGACATTTTTTAAAAAGATTTCATATTCATTTCTCATTATTCCTAAATCAACATCATCATCCCATGGGATAAATCCTCCATGGCGAATTGCCCCAAGCATTGTCCCACCTTGCATATAACATTTCACATTCATTTCATTAGTTGCCTTGATAACCGAATTTAACACAGATAAAATATATTCCTGTGTATCATTTAATTTTTTTTCCATTTTTTAATTACTTATCTCCTCACTTTATAAATAATCTCCATATAAATTATCTTTTGATTATCATTGGCCAATTTTCAAATGCTGCTATTTTCAAATTGCAAATATATAAATATTTGTCTAACACCATGAAATATAACAATATAAAATTCAGTCATTTATCAATATTGTAAATAATAAATTTTGCAAATAAATTTAAACCAATCAATCCTGTAAAACATGTTGTTATGTATTAAGTATTAAAGTCATCTTTTTTATCATTTGAAAATTTTTTCGAATAATAAAATTCTTAAAACATACTACAATCAATTATTAAAATAACTTCGAATACACTCCCCAACTCAAAAGCCGGCACATTCTTCGCCGTGCCCACACCTTCTTCAGGCGCACACACGACAGGCGGTATTCAACCCGACGGTGTTTATCACTGATATACACCGTGTTTTGCTTTCGCTTTCTTTTTGTCAGCACGGCAAAGCCGATGCACTGACCTTATGACATCTGTTTTCTGACATGCCATAAGGTCAATCCACCTGCTCGCTTTTCATACTGATATTCTGTTCTGTTTCCTTTGTTCTTCCCTTCATGCCCCACGTCCAAACTGTGTCAGGCACTTTTTCCCGAGATTTCTCACAGCATTCAGATATCGGTTCGTCTGGTGTCCGTTGGCACAGCAGCATAGTTCTGTTCTGGTGTCAGTCCGAATGATTTCTGCACCGCACTTTGCACAAATTTTGCTGATGCCGGTGGCGTGAACTTCGATAACAATGATTCCGTTTTTCCAGGCTTTGTAGTCCAGGTACTGGCGAATCCTGGTGCTTAAGTGGAGCGAGCCCCAGTTTCCTGAGCCTTTCATGACGTTTCTGGAATATTCCTGGTTATAACGTGGAAGTACGATCACGGAGACGTCCTGCTCTACGGCAAAACGTAAGATCTGGCTTGTGACCTGGTGTCCATAGTGTTCAGAAAGATGTTTCAGATGCATCCAGTATTTCTGATCAACTCTGCCTGTCTGTCTGCCTCCGGTTGCTTCCTGGGACTTCTGGATCTTTTCCAGAAGCTTTCTGCAATGGTGACTGTATTCCTTTCCGCCTTTCCAGAACTTCACTGCAATCTCCTGACCGGTTCCGTCCAGAACAACGCCTGCTGCAAAGGCATCACTGTTTGTAAACTGAATACAGAGTATCCTGCATCCTGCCTGCATCCTCTGACGTACGGTTGCTGTATTTTCATTGTTCTGACGTACTGGAACATGCAGCATGTCATATTTGTATTCAAAAACTACGGATGGTGACATGAGTCTAGCGTTTTCCGGAAAGTCTCTGCCTGACAGCCGGCAATGCATCCAGGTCCATGTGTCTCCTGTCCAGACACGCAACGTGATCTCTTTAGCGGAAAAATCCTGATACATTCCTTTGTAATAGGTAACTGCTGCATTTAGTTTCTCGGCTCTGCCGATCTTCTCATCCTGGGCAAAACGGCTGATATAGCTTTTGGCTGAAGCAATTCCTTCATTGGCTGCTGCTCTTCGAAAATACAGTGGAACCTTTTGCCAGGGGAGGGGATCTGATGGTATGCGTCCGCCTCGTCCCGGAATGCTCATGATCTCCAGCTCGCGTAAAGTCTGCTGGCTTCCCAGTTCCCAGAGATCCGTATGATCCAGAAGCAGGTTGTAATAAAATTCAGCGATCCGGTTATAAAATTCCTGTGTGGTCCGCAGCCATTCCGGATGTCTGCACCAGAGATGCAGTCGCCAGGTTGTGATGCTGTAGCCGCTTTTTCCGGTGTTTTCTTTTTTGCCGGTTTCCGGTTCTTTCATTTTGGTTCTCCGTTTTTTGCAAAGAGAAATCATTATAATATAACTTATCTAAATTATTATTTTTGTCACTTATCATTTCCATAAGCGACAGGTGATTTTCTCTCAAATTGCATAGTTTTTGAATCTTAATCAATGATAGCATTGCACCCTGTCACTGTCAAGATACGAAAAATGCACCACTTTCGACCAAAAATGCAGGTTTTTTCGGTTAAATTTTTTTATATACGACAAATTTTCCTTTTTTTCGCTTATTAGTGGTCACAAAAATGGTCAGACTTTTGCTATAATAGTGCGAAAAGGAGACTACGATTATGCCTAGAAAAGGGGAAAATATCAGAAAAAGGAAAGACGGAAGATGGGAAGCACGCTATGAAAAATGTCGTGACCAGAATGGACGGATCCAGTACGGATATCTGTATGGTCGTACATACGAGGCTGTAAAAAAGAAAAAGCTGGCTGTTTTATGTCAGAATAATCTTCAAAACTCTCCGGGAAAGTGTTATGTATTTCGAAACCTCAGTGAAGAATGGATGTTATCCATGCGTTATGCTGTAAAGCTCAGCACCTATGCCTGCTACGAAACACTTCTTGATACACATATCCTTCCGGAATTTGGTGATATGCCGTTGAAATACATCTCTTCTGCTTCTGTATATTCCTTCTCTGAAAAGCTGAAACAGCAGGGGCTTTCGCCACGTACCATCAAAAATCTTCTGATCCTGTTCCACAGTATTTTACGCTATGGTGAAAAACAGGGGTATCTGAATCTTTCACAGCTGGAATTTCGGTATCCCAAAATAAATACCAGTCCGTTTCAGCTTATTTCTCATGAACATCTCATAAAGCTGATCACAGTTCTCTCTGCTGAGGACTCAGAATTTTCCATCGGTATCCTGCTATGTATTTATACAGGGATCCGCGTTGGCGAGCTCAGCGGTATCCGGTGGGAAGATATTGATTTTGATAAAAAGCTGCTACATATAAGGCGAACGATCTCACGGATAAAAAATCTTGATTATTCTGGTGAATCTGATGAAGAACCCAAAACTGTTTTAATGATAGGTCCTCCTAAATCAGTCTCATCCATCAGGGATATTCCAATCCCTGATTTTTTATTGAAAAAAATGGAGCGGATTGCTGCTGAACCTGATTCATACCTGCTGACGGGTACGAATCGTAAATGTATGGAGCCCAGAAATATACAGCGTAAATTCCAGAAGCTCCTTCAGCAATGTGAAATCCCCAGTATCAACATTCATTCTCTCCGGCATGCTTTTGCCACCCGTTGTACGGAAATGGGATTTGACAGCAAGACACTTTCTGAAATTCTGGGACATTCGTCCGTCAAGATCACCATGGATATTTATGTGCACAGTAGCATAAAACAAAAGCAGAAGTGCATGGAAAAGCTGAACTATTAGCAGTCAGAATTATGGTCAAAGCAGGCCGGAAGTCCTCATTTATACGGGTTTCCGGCCTGTTTGTCGCTTATGGAAATGATAAGCGACTTTTTTACCCTCAAAAAAACAACACGGCAGACATCCCTCCGGGGCTGTCTGCCGTGTTTTATATCGCTTTTATGTTTTTATGTAATTAAGCTTTCTGTTCCTTAAGCCTCATATCCATTAGGGTTCTGGCTCTGCCATCTCCAGGAGTCTGCACACATCTCGCGGATTCCGTTCTCTGCCTTCCAGCCAAGCTCTTTCTCAGCTTTGGTTGCATCGGAGTAGCAGGTTGCGATGTCGCCTGGGCGGCGTGGTTTGATCACATATGGGATCTTGACGCCGGTAGCTGCCTCAAAGTTCTTAACGATATCAAGAACACTGTAGCCTTTTCCGGTTCCAAGGTTGTAGATGCTTAATCCGGAATTGTCTTCCAGCTTCTTAAGAGCTTTTACATGGCCCTTGGCAAGGTCTACTACGTGGATGTAGTCACGGACACCTGTTCCATCCGGTGTATCGTAATCGTTTCCGAATACGCCAAGCTCTTTCAGCTTGCCTACTGCTACCTGTGTGATATATGGCATCAGGTTGTTCGGGATACCATTTGGATTCTCACCGATGGTTCCGCTCTTATGAGCACCGATCGGGTTGAAGTAACGAAGAAGAACTACGTTCCACTCCGGGTCTGCCTTCTGGATGTCTGTAAGGATCTGCTCCAGCATGGATTTGGTCCAGCCATATGGGTTGGTACACTGTCCCTTCGGGCACTCCTCGGTGATCGGGATCATTGCCGGATCTCCGTACACGGTTGCTGAGGAAGAGAAAATAATATTTTTAACATTATGTTTTCTCATCACGTCTACAAGAGTAAGGGTTCCTGCGATATTGTTCTCATAATACTCCCACGGCTTGGCAACAGATTCACCAACTGCTTTCAGTCCTGCAAAATGAATACAGGAGTCGATCTCTTCTTTGTCAAAAACTTCATTTAATGCTTCGCGGTCCAGGATATCTGCTTTATAGAATTTCACCGGTTTGCCTGTGATCTTGGATACTCTGTCCAGAGCCTTCTCACTGGAATTGCATAAATTGTCAACTACTACAACATCATATCCTGCGCTCTGCAGCTCGACAACGGTATGACTTCCAATGTATCCTGCTCCACCTGTTACTAAAATTGCCATAGTTTTTCTCCTCCTCTATTGGATCTAACTGTTCCTGTTTATTTTAGCACTGTTCCTTTGTTTCCACAATAGCAGAAAACCAGGTTTACTACTTAATCCCAGAGTCCCTGCGGATAAAGTCCCTGATCCTTCAGATTCTGGATCGCGGCTACCACTACCGGTTTGTCCTCTTTATAGGTCACTCCGTACCATTTATCCTGTGTGGTAAGGACCCTGACTGCTGCCTTTTTTTCCTGAAGGAGCTCGTCAACTACAAACGGAAGAAAATATTCGCATTTCAGAGGATTTTCCGGGATGCTCTTTTCAAGGAATACCGGGAAGCGTTTTACCAGCTCTTTCATAAATCCGCCGGTGAATCCCCACATGTTCATGGATACCGGAGTCTCTCCCGGGAGACTTGTCCAGGTTTTTCCATCGTCCTCTGTGTAGGCTGCTCCGCCGTCACGTTTCTCAATGTGTGTTCGCTCATTGATATCTGCAAGATATCCATTTTCATCTGTCTCACAGACACCTCTGGAAACGTAGCCGTTGTCTGTCAGGGTATTCTCAAGACGGTAGCCTACCATCATATACTGGGCAGGTACGGTGTCCTCCTGGGCCTGGATCAGGAAATCATACGCCATCTTAAAGGCATGGGTTCCATAATAATCATCTGCATTGATCACCACAAACGGTCCATCGATCTCTCCGGCACAGCTTAATACCGCATGTCCGGTTCCCCATGGCTTCACACGTCCTTCCGGAACCTGGAAGCCTTCCGGGATGTTGTTAAGATCCTGATGCACATAAACGATCTCCACCTTGTCACTTAAGCGGTCGCCGATGGCATCGCGGAAATCCTGTTCATTCTCTTTTTTTATGATGAATATCACTTTCTTAAAGCCTGCACGTACGGCATCATAAATGGAAAAATCCATGATGATATGACCTTCCTGATCTACAGGATCGATCTGTTTCAGTCCGCCGTAGCGGCTTCCCATTCCTGCTGCCATTACTACCAGAACCGGCTCTTTCATAATCTTGTTCCTCCTGATTTTTAGAAATACAGGGATTTTTTCCCATACATAGTTTAAGCCGGTCAGATTCTCATCCGACCGGCCTTTGAACCTTTTTTTATTATACTACACTTCACCGTGAAATCCTACTGATTATTTTCAGTTTATTTTCGGTCAGAAGTATTCTCCGGGAAAACGATCTCCATCCTGGTTCCAACTCCCTGTTCACTTTCCACGTTGATCTGTGCATGATGAAGCGTTGCTCCATGCTTCACAATGGAAAGCCCCAGACCTGTTCCGCCGGTCTGTCTGGAATGGCTTTTGTCTACCCGGTAAAAGCGCTCAAAGATCCTTCCCTGTTCACTTTTCGGGATTCCGATCCCGTCATCTGCCACACAGTAGAACGGATGCCCTTTCCGGTTGCCTACCATGATCCGCACATGACCATTCTGTTCTGTATAGCGAACTGCATTGTCTGCAATATTAAAAAGCATCTCATAGAGTACATGGCGGACACCCTTGATCTTCTCTGCACTTCCGGCAAGCTCAAGGAAAATATTTTTCTTTCCGGCAGGATGTCTGAGATTATTTCTTACGTCTTCCGCAAGCTCATAAAGATCCACCTCTTCAAAAGGAACCTCACTGTTGCTTTCATCCAGTCTGGAAAGCTGGATGATATCCGCTACCAGATTGGAAAGTCTTATTGATTCATGGTAGATCCTTCCGGAAAATTCCTGTATATGATCTGCCGGAACCATGCCGTTCATCATAAGCTCCGCATAACCGGAAATGGACATCAGCGGGGTCTTCAGCTCATGGGAAACATTTGCAGAAAATTCCTTCCGGATCTCCTCTGCCTCCTTCAGTTCTTTTACCTGCTGCCGGATCTGCCGGTTCTGTTCATCCACCCGCACAAGAAGGGGACGCAGCTCCTCATAGCACACATTGTTCAGCGGATGCTCCAGATCCAGATCGTTGACCGGACGGATCAGCTCTCTGGTCTGTCTCTGTGCAAAAACAAACTCCAGGATCAGTACCAGGAGCATCAGAAGTCCCAGCACAGCAAGACTTGAGATCCAGGTGGAATATATGGAGTCTACGGTTTTTCCTACACGGAGCACGTTTCCGTCATCCAGCTTCGCCGCATAATAAAAGGTCTTTTTTGCAAAGGTTTCTGAATAACGGATACTTTCGCTTTTTCCATTTTTTTCTGCCTGTATAAATTCCGGACGATCACTGTGATTTGCCAGTTTTTTCGGAGAGGCCTCAGAATCGTAGAGAACGGTTCCGTCTTTACGGATGAGAGTCACACGACTTGATGATACTGTCCGAAGCTTTTTTGTGAGAAAGGAATCTCCGTACTCATCCATGGCAAGGCAGATATACTGCGCTTCCTCACGGACTCCCCGCTGCATGTATGTGTTTAATTTATTGTAGGTGACCACACTTGCTGCCAGAAACGTGACAAGAACAGCAAAAATGATCATAATGCTTGTATGATGCAGAATTTTCTTTTTCATACATGATCTCCGATCCGGTATCCCACGCCACGCACTGTCTCAATCAGATTTCCGGCCTCCCCCAGCTTTTGTCGGAGAGTCCGTACATGAACATCTACAGTCCTTGTTTCTCCGTCAAAATCATAGCCCCACACATGGCACAGGATCTGGTTTCTGGACATGACCAGTCCTTTGTTCTCCATAAGATATTCCAGAAGCTCGAATTCCTTTCTGGTCAGCTCCTTCACCTCACCCTGATAGCTGACTTCGTGACGGGACACATTGACACGAAGATCCTTACAGTACAGCTCTCTCTCTTCGCTCTGCCTTGCGCAGCGCCGAAGGACCGCTTTGACCCTGGCTACAAATTCCATCATCCCGAAGGGCTTGGTGATGTAATCATCTGCGCCGCCCTCCAGACCTTTTACCTTGTCAAACTCCGCTTCTTTGGCTGTGACCATGATCACCGGGATATCCCGGGTCCTGGTGTCACTTTTCAGTCGTTTCAAAATATTATACCCATCTTCACCCGGGAGCATGATATCCAGCAGGATCAGTTCCGGCATATTTTTTTTCATGGCTGTGTCAAGTTCTGCCCCGGTTTCAAAACCTTCTGCCTCAAAGCCTGTTGTCTCCAGGGTATAGACAAGAAGCTCTCTGATATTTCTCTCATCTTCCACACAGTAGATCATTCTATATCCTCTCTGTTCGTTTTTTGCCGTTGGCACTTCATAATCGTCTGGTCTTTTTTGTTCCATGCCTTCAGTATAACTGCTTTCTTTTTACTGCACAAGCCCTGGCCGTCTGCTGATACAGATAACCAGGGCATAGCATTTCGATATCTTTTTATTGGCTGCCTGCCGCTGCCATCTGGGCTGCCGCCTGCTCATCCTTTATTTCCGGAAGCTGATACTGATTCCGGATCACCTCCAGCGCACGGTAGAAGGTTTCGTCCGGCCCATGTTTGATCTGCTTCAGGTGCTGATGTGTATCAAAAGCATCTTCATGAACCTGTGTCACACAAACACCGATATTGGAACAGTGATCTGCCACACGCTCCAGGCTGGTAGTCACATCGGACAGGATGAATCCCATTTCAATGGTACATTCTCCGGCGCGAAGTCTCTGGATATGCCGGTACTTCAGTTCCTTGCTGAGTTCATCGATTACTTCCTCCAGTGGCTCGATCTCTCTCGCAAGCTGCACATCCTGATTTTCGTAAACCTTGTAAGCAATATCTACAATGTCTTCCACCGCATGCTCCATGACACGTAACTCTTCCAGCGCCTTATCCGAAAACTTCAGGCCTTTTTCATAAAGCTCCTGTGCGGATTCCATGATGTTCACACCGTGATCGGAAATCCTCTCGAAATCACCGATACAGTGGAGCATGATGGAAACACTGTGACTGTCATGAACGGAAAGATCCTTCTGGTTCAGTTTTACAAGATAGGTTCCAAGTTCATCCTCATAACGGTCTACCTTTTTCTCTGCTTCTTCCACCAGAGCCTTTCCTTCTGCGCTGAAATTCTTCAGAAGGTCCAGGGCTGTAAACAGAGTTCTGTGAGAATCCTCTGCCATTTTTTTCGCTGCATTCCTGCTCTGCTCAACTGCAAATGCAGGTTTCTCCAGAAAACGGCTTTCCAGGATCATGAAATCCGGATCTGCTGCCACCTTCTCCTCCTCTTCCTTCCTGTCGCGGATAGTAAGACAGGCAAGCTTCTCCAGAGCCTTTCCAAACGGAAGAAGAACAAGAGTTGCCGTGATATTGAAGGCACTGTGCAGGATCGCGATCCCGGCCGGAGTCGCTGCCTGTGCCATAAATGAAAAATGTACTGCTGCATTTATCGCATAAAATACTGCCATGAACAGCATGGTTCCGATCAGATTGAAATACAGATGGACCATAGCCGCACGTTTTGCGTTTTTGCTGGCTCCGATGGCTGAAAGGATCGCAGTGATACAGGTACCGATATTCTGTCCCATGATAATAGGAAGTGCTGCACTGAACGGTACCATTCCGGTAAGGCACAGTGCCTGGAGGATACCAACCGATGCGGAGGACGACTGAATGATCGCTGTCAGCACTGCTCCGGCCACAACTCCAAGGATCGGATTGGAGAATTTCACCAGCATTCCGGTAAACTCCGGTACCTCTGCAAGAGGTTCCACAGCTCCGCTCATGGCATTCATTCCATACATCAGGATCGCAAAGCCTACAAAGATCGCTCCCACGTCCTTTTTCTTCTGGCTTTTTGTAAACATGATCAGAACCACGCCGATCAGTGCCAGTATCGGTGAAAATGACGTCGGCTTAAAAAGCCGGATAATAAAGTTATCACTCTGGATACCTGTAAGACTTAAGATCCATGAGGTTACGGTAGTACCGATATTGGCACCCATGATGATTCCCACAACCTGGGACAGCTTCATGATTCCCGAGTTTACAAAACCAACGACCATAACGGTAGTTGCCGAGGATGACTGGATCACTGCAGTCACACCCATTCCAAGAAGAACGGCTCTGATGGGATTGGAGGTAAGTGTCTCCAGGATCCGCTCAAGCTTTCCGCCTGCAACCTTCGCAAGCCCGTCTCCCATTAAGTTCATTCCATAAAGGAAAATAGCAAGGCCGCCAAGCAATGCCAGTACGCTGAAAAAGTCCATAATACTCTCCTTCACTTTCTCTTTTTGATATGTTTGATTTCCTTTTTTCTCATTTCAACGATTTTCATAATAGCGGCCTATTGTAAAATTTTCCCCACTGGAATGTAAAATCTGTGTAAAAAAAATAAAACAGAGGATCCTGTTACGGGAAACCGATTTCCCGTCAGGATCTCTCTGTCCTATATATCGTACAGTGGTTTTTATCCTTATGATGTGTTTTGTGCTGCGGATATTCTCATTCCGCTGAGCTGCATGCTCATGAGCAGAGCTGCCCTGCGATCTGTGATCAGAATCCGCGGATCTCCTCATCCTCAGATCCGGTCTTGTCGATGGATTTTATTACAAGGTAATAGCTGTAATCATCATTGACCTTTACTTCCACCCGGTCTCCTACACGATGACCGCGCAGTGCCTTGCCGATAGGCGATTCAATACTGATACGGTTTTCCATGGAATTTCCGCGGATGGAAGTAACCAGCTTGTACTTCTCCACCTCATTATCTTCTTCAAAAAGAACTTCCACGATATCGTCCATTCCTACTTCGTCAGATCTGGAAGCATCGGATACAATGGATGCCGTCTTCAGCATCCTCTCCAGATAACGGATGCGGCTCTCGTTCTGATTCTTATGCTTCTTGGCTGCATAATACTCAAAGTTCTCACTTAAGTCTCCCTGGGCACGTGCCTCCTTGACCGCCTCAATGGCTTCCTTACGTACTACCAGTTTACGGTGTTCGATCTCCTGCTCTATTTTTTCAACATCCTTGCGGGTAAGCTGTTCTCTCATTTCTCTGGCATCTCCTTTTCTTTATAACATTCAGACTGATCCTGGATCTGTTCTCCACTTCCTGTGAAGCTTCTGTCACAGATACAGGATTTCTGGAAGGTTACCAGAAATACCATAGCAGATACGCTCTGCTTTGTCAAACAGCGCATACCTGTTCTTCGGCTTCCTCCTGCTGGTGTACTCGCTGTTCAATATAATCTGCCATATGTTCTTTGGGGATATCCAGTAACATGGAAAATTCAGAATAGAGATGATCCTCTGCAAGCTTCAGATACCGCTCGTCTGTAGCGGTTGTTTTTTTGCCATGAGATAATCTGGCCTGTTTTCTGACGTAGATCGTCTTGATGATCCGAAGAAGATCTCTGCATTCACAGGTACGGATGCATTTCTTGTAGCTATCCTCCCGGAATTTCTCATTCTCAATACTCAGTGTCTCAATGGATGGGATCTCATCGATAAGCCTCTCCGCTTCTTCCCTCGTAATGATTCCGCGAAGCACCTGCTTTCCACCTTCCACCGGTGTAAATATCTTCCCATCTGTTTCTCCTCCGGGCCTCAGTACATAATAAAGCTTCTCGCCGGAGGAACCATCCACCCTCATTGTGGTAACTCCTGTTACCTGGCAGATGCCGGTACGACCATACACAACATATTCGCCTGTTTCAAACATTTTTCCACTTCCTTTCATTTTTTTACTTTTCTTTTGTTATCCTGGCGCTTATTGTGCTCTAATGAAAGCTCCCTGCCAGGTTATATATCCAGACAAGGAGCTTCTCACTGAGGATTCTATCCTTATTTTACTACTTTTCCCATTTATTTGCAAAAGAATTCAAAAAGTTTTTTTATTTTTGTGAAATATGCCCACAATGAGGGCATGTATTTTTTGTTATAATTCTTCTTTTTTCTTTCTTCCCAGACGGATGTCTTCCATATGAGATTTCAGTTCCGGTGTCATACTGTCAAAGAGATAGGTTTTGCTGTTGTCCCTGCGCTCCTGCCATTCTTCTCTCATCTGCTGTTTTGCGGAAGCGATCTCATCTTTGAATCCGCGCGCTGAGATCCTGGCGGCTCCCTGTCCCATAATGATGATCTGCTCCAGTCCGTCTGATGTGGCAACTGTCACGTTATGCTTCCGTCCGATTTTATGGACAGTGCGTTCAATATACTGGTCTGCAGTTTCCGCTTCTTTTGTATAGACAACATGAATGTTATGATACTGGAAGGTTTCCTCCGGATGGCCCTCCACACGGTAGGCATCAAATACCAGGATCAGGATGCAGCCCTTGATTCCCTGATAATCGCTTAATATATCCATTAACCTGGACTGTGCCGCATGAAAGTCTGCCTGTGCCAGATCTCTTAAATCCTCCCAGGCAAATATGATATTGCAGCCGTCCACCAGCAAATAGTCCTCTCTGTGGATGGCCGGACTGCTGTTTCTCCAGGCGCCGTGACCGGTTTTTGCCGAAAGGCCGGAATCTGCTGCACCTTTGCCTTCCTTCCCGGAAAAGCTACTTCCGCTTTCCGGATTTCCGAAGCTTCGGCTGTTACTGCTGTATTTCTTTGAGCTCACCGGACCAAAGGTTTTCTCAAAGATTGCCTTCAGTTCTTTTTCCTCTTCGTAGCTTCCATACATGGAGGTATATTTTCCACGGCCGGCATTGGCTGTTCTGCGATCCGGACTGTTTTTGGCTGTTCCCTGAACTGAACGCACTCCTGCAAAGCTGTTGTCGGAATCCTCATAGGCATCATTACTGTCCGGAAGCTGAGCTCCTTCCAGATGCATATATTCTTCTACCTCATACCAGGGAACCACGAAGCCTGCTCCATGGGCACAGAATACAGAGCCTGTAGGATTCTCAAGATCTCTCTCGGAATCATATCCGATCTCCTCTGCGATCTGCTCCTGATCCTGACAGGGTTCATAGCCATTCAGAGTACAGGTCAGATGACCTCTGCCTCTTGTGTAGGAAACTACCTGGCTCTGATAATCCCTCATTTTTGCCACCGGCGCACTTCCTGTGATCACCGACAGCTCTCCCTGGGTTTCCGGCCCCTGAAAGGTTCCCTGCATCCTCTGGATATCCGTCATGGCACGTCCTACATTTTCTGCCGGAACCTCAAGTCGGAAGCTGTAATAGGGTTCCAGAAGAACTGTCTCCGCTTTCTTAAGGCCCTGGCGCACAGCACGGTAGGTCGCCTGCCGGAAATCTCCACCTTCCGTATGCTTCTGATGTGCCCGCCCGGTGAGAAGTGTGATCTGCATATCGGTGATGGGTGATCCGGTAAGGACTCCCAGATGCTCTTTTTCCTCCAGATGTGTCAGGATCAACCGCTGCCAGTTCCGATCCAGCTGATCTTCATTTGCCGCAGTAAAAAACTGCAGTCCGCTTCCTCTCTCTCCCGGTTCCAGAAGAAGATGCACCTCTGCATAATGACGAAGCGGTTCAAAATGTCCCACGCCTTCCACCGGTGCGACAATGGTTTCTTTGTATACGATATTACCGGTCCCAAATTCTACTGCCACATGAAAGCGCTCCCAGATCAGATGCTTCAGGATCTCGATCTGTACCTCGCCCATCAGCATGGCGTGGATCTCTCCCAGCTGCTCATCCCACATGATATGAAGCTGCGGTTCTTCCTCCTCCAGCTCCTTCAGGCTTTTCAGCATCCTGTGGGCGTCACAGCCCTCCGGAAGGATGATCTGATAATTCAGTACCGGTTCCAGCACCGGCATGGCAGAATCCGCCTCAATGCCAAGTCCCTCTCCCGGATATGTTTCGGTAAGACCTGTAACTGCACAGACGGTTCCTGCCTCTGCCTCTTTGAGCATTTCAAATTTTGCACCGGAATAGATACGGATCTGATCTGCCTTTTCCTCCCAGATCTCCTCTGCCGGAATACCATTTCTTCCTGCATTGGTCAGCGTCTCCTTAACCTTCAGGCTGCCGCCGGTGATCTTCATATAAGTGAGACGGTTTCCCTGCTCATCTCTGGCGATCTTAAAGATCCTGGCTCCGAATTCTGCGGGATAGGACGGTACTGCCATGTAGGTCTCCATTCCATGGATAAAAGCATCTACGCCTTCCATCTTCAGGGCAGATCCAAAGAAGCATGGAAAAAGCTTTCGCTCCAGGATCAGCTCTGCCACGTCCTTTTTTGCGATCGTTCCTGTTTCCAGGAAGCTTTCCAGAAGGTTCTCCTCACACATGGCGATATTTTCCAGAAAATCATCCGTTCCATTTATTTTATCAGAAGTGCCCTGCGTTCCGGATATATTCTCTTTTTCTGCTTCACTGGCGTTGTCTTTCAGCTGCATTCCTTCAGCTGACGGATATTTCCCGGAGTTATCCACAGGATTCTCCTTTTTCCCTGCTGCTTCTGCACCGGAGCATTCCAGTTCTCCACTAAAATCCACACAGCATCCGCTTAATTTCTTCTTCAGCTCCTCAAGAAGTCTTTCCCTGTCTGTTCCTTCCTGATCCATTTTATTTACAAAAAGAAATGTTGGGATCTTATACTGTGTCAGCAGTCTCCACAATGTCTGTGTATGCCCTTGCACACCATCTGCTCCGTTGATCACCAGGATCGCATAATCCAGCACCTGCAGGGTACGCTCCATCTCAGCAGAAAAATCCACATGCCCCGGTGTATCCAGAAGTGTCACTTCCATATCCCCCATGGAAAAAACTGCCTGCTTTGAAAAAATGGTGATTCCTCTCTCCCTCTCAAGCTCATAGGTATCCAGATACGCATCCTTGTGATCGACTCTTCCGATTTTCCGGATCCTTCCGCATTTAAAAAGCAGGCCTTCCGATAATGTCGTCTTTCCTGCATCCACATGGGCAAGCACGCCCAAGCTTATATGTCTGTGTTTTATATTCTGAGGTTTTTCTCCCATTGAAAATACCCCTTTCTGTTGTAATGATATCCAATATCATAACATAGAAAGGGGTATAAGTCGAATTTTGTTTCGGTCTGTGATTCAGGAATCCAGGTAGGCTTTCAGCTTCTCCAGATCCTTTTTCATATCTGCTCTTCCTGTCTGGTAGATCCGCTCCAGATTGCTCTCATCACGCTCGATCATCGCCGCCTGGATGGGACTGCTCGGACGGATGATATGAATGCGCCCCTCTTTTTCCAGAGCAGACAGTTCCTCCAGTGTTTCATTATAATGGATATGCCGTTCCTCCAGATCCTTCAGAAAAGCCGGATATTTATGTAATACTGCTTTCAGAAAAAGCTGCATCTTCGGGTTTGCTTTTTTTCGGTACTTCACATCTCTGGTAAGCACCACTACGTTTTTTTCGTATCCCCTGGAAAGCATCCATTTAACCGGGATCGGATCAGACACACCACCATCCAGAAGTCTCTTTCCCCCAAGCTTCACCGGTCGGGAGGCTATCGGGATCGATGCAGATGCGCGCATCCATTCAATATCCTCCACATCTCCGTTGGGACATTCATGATACACCGGTTTTCCTGTATCCAGGTCCGTACACACCACTGTAAATTTCATGGGATTTTCTGCGTAGGTCTGACGGTCAAAAATATCCAGTTTCCAGGGCAGTTCATAATATCCGAATTCCCGGCTGTATACATCTCCTGTGGTGATCCAGTTCCGGATGCTTGCAAGTCTTTTATCCTTGCAGTACTTTTTGTTATAGCGAAGAACTCTTCCGATCTGCCTGGACTTATAATTGCATCCAAAAACAGCTCCAGCCGATACGCCCACCGCACTGTCCGCGTAAATCTCATTTTCCATCAGAACATCGATCACACCGGCTGTATACAAGCCTCGCATACCGCCGCCCTCCATAACGATACTGAATTTTTTCAATTGTGTTTCTTTCATTTATTTGTCCTCTGTATTCTGTCTGGCAGACTCTGCTGCCCTTATACTGTCATCTTTATGTCCCATTTATTCTACTTTTTGAATTATATCTGTCTTTTCTGCCATATATCTATATCCATTATCAGAATATCTTGGTTGTCCACTTGCTCATATCCCAGACTTCATTTACCACATCCTGGTAAAATTCCGGTTCATGGCAGATGAGAAGGATACTTCCGCGGTATTCCCGGAGAGCTTTTTTCAGCTCGTCTTTTGCATCCACATCCAGATGATTGGTAGGCTCGTCCAGAAGAAGAATATTGGTGTCACGGTTCACCAGCTTGCAAAGACGCACTTTTGCCTGCTCACCACCGCTTAAAACTCGTACCTGGCTCTCAATATGCTTGGTCGTCAGGCCGCATTTTGCCAGTGCGGAACGCACTTCATACTGGGAAAATGACGGGAATTCCTGCCAGAGTTCTTCGATACAGGTAGTTCGATTCTCACCTTTAACTTCCTGCTCAAAATATCCGATCTCAAGGTTCTCGCCCTGCTCCACGCTTCCGGAAAGAGGCTTGATCAGTCCAAGAAGGCTTCGAAGAAGTGTTGTTTTTCCTATTCCATTGGTTCCCACCAGTGCGATCTTCTGTCCTCGCTCCATAGTAAAATTCAATGGCTTGGAAAGCGGCTCATCATAACCGATCACAAGATCATGTGTCTCAAAAAGCATCTTTCCTGGTGTTCGGCCATAACGGAATTTGAACTCCGGCTTCGGCTTCTCTGCTGCCAGCTCGATCACATCCATCTTGTCCAGCTTTTTCTGGCGGGACATAGCCATGTTTCTTGTGGAAACACGGGCCTTATTCCTTGCTACGAAATCCTTCAGCTCACTGATCTCCTGCTGCTGTTTGCGGTAAGCAGCCTCCAGCTGTGCCTTCTTGACCGCATAGACCTCCTGGAAATGATCGTAATCTCCTACATAACGGTTCAGTTCCTGATTTTCCATGTGATAGATAATGTTAACTACAGAATTCAGGAAGGGAATATCGTGGGAAATAAGGATAAAGGCATTCTCATAATCCAGAAGATATCTTTTCAGCCATGCAATATGCTCCTCATCCAGATAGTTGGTAGGCTCATCCAGAAGCAGGATATCTGGCTTCTCAAGAAGAAGCTTCGCAAGAAGTACCTTGGTTCTCTGTCCGCCGCTTAGATCCGTAACATCACGGTCAAGCCCCAGATCCAGAAGGCCCAGAGCTCTGGCAACCTCCTCCACTTTGGCATCGATCGCATAAAAATCGTGAAGTGTCAGTTCGTCCTGGATCGTTCCAAGCTCTTCCATCAGACCATCCATCTCGTCAGGATCTGCAGTTCCCAGCTTGTCGCAGATCTCGTTCATCCGTTCTTCTTTTTTAAGAAGAGGATCAAAAGCGGATTTCAGCACCTGGCCGATGGTCATCCCCTTTTCCAAAACTGCATGCTGATCCAGATAGCCTGCGTGGACATTTTTTGCCCACTCTACCTTACCCTCATCCGGCATCAGTTTTCCGGTCACGATACTCATAAATGTGGACTTTCCTTCGCCATTAGCGCCTACAAGTCCGATGTGTTCTCCCTTAAGAAGCCGGAAAGATACATCTTCGAAAATCGCTCTGTCTCCAAACCCGTGGGTCAGGTGTTCTACATTTAAAATACTCATTTGTTATATTCCTTTATCATTGTGGTTTTTCTGTTTTCCCGGAAGGGATTTTTAATAATGCTATAGTATTATACTTGATATTTTTCTCTGCTGTAAAGTCAAATCTCTGTATACACTACGATCGGCTGACTGGCAGCTTTTTCGTATTACCGGTTAAGCTGCTGAATACTATTGAATAATTTTCCATCTTCCTACCTCATTATCTTCTGTAAAAATCCTGTTCTTATTTATTATGCCATCGGATCTCACCGTTTAATATGATCGGATAACGGATCAGCTTGTCTGAATCAAGGTTTTCCGCATACATATCTACTGCGGTTATCTGGTGATTATCATATGTGGTATAATAATAGATTCCCTTTGTCGTGTTGCAGCATGAAGTATAGATCGTGATCTCATATGCGCCCTCTGATACCTCACAGCATCCCCGCTGCTGATCAACAGAGCCTAAAATATGGAAAAACTGGCTGACACTTTCGTTTTCCCCATCTCCGGATATTGCGTTTAATTTTGTAAATGCAACCTTTACAAATCTTGACTGGCTTGAAAGATCTCCCGGAATTCCCATTCCGCCCATTCCTCTGCTGTATGGATCCAGCTCCAGCACTCCTGCAAATGTACTTTCCGGCTGCTTTCTGGATACACCTGCATAATTGTTAAGTGCAAACATCTGACCGGGGAATGGAGGATTATTTGTAAGTACGCCAACAGGATCGTCATAGATGTGCATTCCGTCTTTCATGGATTCTACAACGATGCATTCCTCCTTGTCTGCGATCATCCAGTGAAGCTGTGCCGTTGGAAGCTGTTCACTGAAGGGTGTTCCCATAAGCTTCATATTGGAAAGCATCCTCCTTGCTTCAGCCACCGAAGCACACTGGGTAAGGATCCATGGAATAAATTCATATTGCGCCACCTGGACAAGATCCTTATCTGCCTCTGTCGCTTCATCTGCATATGCCGCATTCCCCACAAAGTTAAGTCCTGCCATACCCAGTCCCTTTTCATTAGCCGCATCATAATAAAGCGGATAATCTCCTGCTACAAACGCCATTCCTATGAGAGCATAATGTGTTTTTGCTTTTCCTGCATATCGGAAATCGAACTCATAATTTCTTGGGGTTATGGTCACCTCTTCCCCATAGGAAAACTCATAGTCAAGAGTTCTTCCCATATAAAAATCCTTTGTCTGATACGTTGCTGCTGTACACATAAATCTACACCTCTTCCTTACAATAATCCTGCAAACAATCTCATGAAAAGCTGTCCCAGACGAAGATATGCACTGCGTCCTGTACGGTATTGTTCTGTTACTTCCCGACATTCCTTCATTGTTTCTTCCAGGTCATTTCTTATGGATAATACAGCCGGACTGTCTGCCATAAAGCATCCGTTTTCAAAATGATGATAAAGACTTCTGTAATCCAGATTTATAGTTCCGCAGGTTGCCATACAGTCATCTGCCACGCTCATCTTGGCGTGACAGAAGCCAGGTGTCCACTCGTAGATCCTCACTCCATTTTTAACCAGTCCATGATAAAAGGAACGTGTAACACTGTAAATCATTTTTTTATCCGGGATTCCCGGTGTAATGATCCTGACATCAATCCCCCGCTTTGCAGCAAGACACAGCGCATGTGTCATTTCATCCGTAATGATCAGATATGGCGTTATAAACCAGCAGTATTTTTCAGCTTTGTTGACCATGCTGATATAAACTTCCTCTCCTACCTGTTCATCATCCATTGGACTATCTGCATAAGGCTGTGCAAATCCGGTCTGAGCTGCCTTATATTCTGATCTTATAAAATATTTGCTGAAATCCTCATTATTATTCCTGTCATTGGCTGCATTCCACATTTCAAGGAATGTTGCTGTCAGCGACTGAACTGCATCGCCTTCAAGACGGATCCCGGTATCCTTCCATTGTCCGTAGGGATGGGTATAATTGAAATATTCATTTGCCAGATTATAGCCGCCTGTGAAAGCTACTTTTCCATCGATCACGGTTATTTTTCGATGATCACGGTTGTTCAGAAATACATTCAGACCCGGCATAAAAAGATTAAATACCCGGCAGTGGATTCCGATCTGCTCCATCTTTTTTACGAAATCCGTATTAATAAAGCCAATAGAGCCCATATCATCATAAAATACTCGCACCTCCACGCCTGCCTGCACACGCTCCTCCAGCACTTTCTGGATCTTTTTCCAGGCCTCTGCATCTTCTATCGCATGGTATTCCATAAAAATAAACTTTTCAGCCTTTGACAGTGCTGATAACTGTGCTTCTAATCCCTTTACCGCCTCATCATAATAAACAATATCCGTATTCTGGTATACGGGATAACCTGCATTTTTCCAAATATACTCACTGATATTTCCTGCTTTTGGGATTTTGTTTTTGATATTTTCCAGTTTTTCCCGATTGTCCGGCAGAAGCGGCAGAAGCTTTCTGTCGATATCCGCATATCGTTCTCGCATTTTACGGGTTCCGCCATTTAATCCGATCAGCAGATACAGTGCTACACCCATGATCGGAAACACAAGTATCAGAATGATCCACGGCATTTTCATGGAAGAGGTCTGATCGGATGCATATAGTGCCAGAACCAGAATTCCTGCAAAGACTCTAGTCAGCAGATTAACGATCTCCGCATATTCATTCAGCCTTGTGATCACGATAATGATAAAAGCTGCTTCCAACAAAATACAAAGCACCGAAAAGCATAATCGAATGACACCGTTTTTCGTTTTTGCTCTACCCTCCAGTGTATCCTGCTTCATAAAACCGCCCCTTTCTGCATTGAATGAGAATTTTCTGTTGTGCGTAAGCCTAACTGAATATTCCTGTTGCGTAATAAAATCAACAATTATCTTCTATACTGCAAACAGCGCAGCGCTGACCTGATGATTCCTTGTCCACTGTAATAAAAAATGAAATAAGAAGAAAGCCCTGGAAGCTGCAACTTCGAGGGCTTTTGCTTTTTTCGTTATAAATACTTTAATTCTTTTTTTGCCTGCGAGCATTATATCATATGCGATTTTTCTTCGCAATATACTCTGTATACTTTTTAAGATGTTTCTGTTTTTACTGAACTCTTTGCTTCTATCATTGCAATAACTTTCTCCGCTGGTTTCCCAACTAGACATGTGATTGTTGGTATTCTTTAACCTGTTTTCACTTACCGCTTGTACCGCAACATACCATTTTTCAATTCAATAAATTTTCCGTTAAAGATTTCCTGCAACACCTGTCTGCATGGTATCCGTTGCAATCTTCTAACCTCAGACGCTTCCATTACTCGGAAAGTAGTTTGGTGATGATCTTGATAAAATGCAATGAGCGATTCAATATACGGCTCAGCATCTTCAAACGTCCAGTTTGCTTCCTCCTTCAAACGCGAGAATACCGATACCAGACTAATACATCGAACATCTTCAAAATTTGTAGCGCCATTCCGAGCATTTCGGTCATCGGAGCAGAACACATAAATCTGCTCCCCAAGCATCACCGACAAGACCTGCAACAGCACAAAAGACTTGATTTCTCCAAGATTATTTTTCTTGCCCACTTCGATATCGAGTCGTTCAAGCTCTTTCAAATAATCCTCTCTCGATATCGCCGTGTAATCAGCATCTTCCAATGCTCGATAATGTTCCGAAAAGTAATCTTTAGAAAAAACATCACAGGCCAATTTTAACATCTGTGTATAAGTCGCACACGCCAGCGGCCCTCGTACATGTGACAGGCTTTCAAGAATTTCTTGATCCGTGTAGCTTTTTATCTTTTGCGCGCCAATCTTTTCGCTCAACCAGATTGGCGCATCAGCATTATACCGATTAAGTTCTGTTACGATTTGCGCATGACAAAAGAACACATATTCCGGCAATTCCATGACCCGGTCAATCAAATGATTATCGCCGCCATCTTGAACAGAGTGCGTTTTGGAAATGAAATCGGTATCTAGCAGTGCATATTTTTTCACTTCGCTTTGACACCCCTCAATCCAAACCGTACTCTTTTTTCAGTTGAGTAATGTAAGCCACATCGTCATTTTCTCTGGATTCTGTCAGATACTCATGCTGTCTGTTATACTCAACTTTCTCAAGGAGTGTGCCAAAAGATTCTGTTCCCCTGCCATCAAGCTGCCAGCGCTTTGCCTTACCTATCAGTGATGCCCTTTTCATTACATTCGCAGAACTTATCTCCAGCAGCTTTTCAGCCTGCTGGTGGGATATGTTTCCACTTTCAAACAAGCGCAGTACAACTGCCTTGTAGGGCATAGCAAACATATCCATAAGTATCAAAACGGAATCTACCGAAACCAAATCTTTATCAATTCCATACAGTAGAATTTGCTCATGGAGAAGTTGATCCGGCATCAAAAGCAGACCTGCGAAGGCATTAGCTTCCAAGTCCTCCTGTGTTCTTCCTGTTTCATCACCTGTTGCCGAATCCAGCATAGAACCATTTTTTATATAGCTCTGGTCTGCATTTTCTACATAACAGTAGATATGATACAATTCATGCGACGCAGCGAAAAACTGCTTACATAGTGGAAGTGCCGTATTTACGCACACAAAAATCGTATCCTGCTTCAAAAAAGTCAATGCCCATAATTCATCATCATGAATTGGAAAACGAAGCAGTTCCAGTGCAATTTCTTTCTTTCTTGCATAGTTCTGTATAACAGCAAAAATATTATCTTTGATAATAGAATTACCGACATACTCTGCCGAAAACTGCCTGACAACAGATTGAATTTCATCAAATTTCCTGTTTTGGCTTACAAAAAGGCTATCTTTCAGAACATTGTTCATCACTTATCCTCCCAGAGCTGCTCCATCTTTTTGCCATTCTCGCATGCCCTAGTGTGGAACAGAATCATGTCGGACAGTTCATCCGCAAGCCGGATTCCCTTTCTTGCTTCTTCTGTTTTAACACGCCCCATAAACGCATGAATCACATTCGTATCCATCGGCTTTTCTGGCATCTTCATCAGAGAATCCATCGACACATGCAGATATTCAGAAATCTTATGAAGTTCAATCGCATTGATTGCTCTTGCACCATTCATAATTTTGCTCATTGTCTGTTTGGAGACTCCAATTCCTTCTGCCAGATCAACCTGCTTTTTGTTTTCTTTTTTCAGTTCAGCCTGAATGTTGTTTGCAATTATCATATTTACATCCAGCATATAATCGCCTCCTGTTCTTGTACTTATATTATACGCTCTTTCACATAGAATATCAATTATTTAGAGACTGATCTTAGTTTTTAATTTATTTTGTCGCTATTTTAGTTACAAGTCATCGCTAACCTTCAGAAGAGTGGTTTACACTAACGCTATAAACCTGTATTTTCCTCATTCAAAAGACCTTCTACAACCTCAACAGAGAGATTTCTATGATAGAACAGCTCATTGCCGAAGCAACAAAATTTGATTTCAAAGTTGCTCTCAAAACGAATCCACCAAAAAACCGGTTAAAAAACACCCCATTGCTTTTCCAACGAGGCTTGTAATTGTTGCAGGTCGACAAAATGCTTGTTTCTACACCCCTTGACCTTTCTTTCTTGTTTATAATGAGAAAGAAAGAAAAAGAAAGGAAAGGCAACCTTTTCAAATCTGGATCGAACTGACAGAAGAGATTATCCAGAGGATGCAATCAGAGAATCTTTACTGAACAGCATTGTTCACCGTGATTACTCTTTCAGCGGAAGCAATCTGGTCAATGTCTATGAGGATAGAATCGAATTTGTCTCCCTTGGAGGTCTTGTATCCGGTCTGGAACTGGAATCCATGCCTTTTAGATTTTCTTCGCAATCGTAGACAGCTCCGAAAAAGAGCCTCATGACGGTGAAGAAAAAATCCAGAGCTGTGTTTCTTTCCACTTAGCCTTCGTTAGTTTCTTTCTGTCCCGAACACACCTTTTACCTGAATTCTGAAATCCAGCTTGTTGTTGGTCAATCCCTGCATGAGCTACACATTCTTATATCTGGGCAGGAAGATTGGACTGATAGACTGAATATCTTGCTCATTAATACAATGAGCCGTCATGAACTTTTTCGTCATATGGGGCTTTATATCTGACAGTACCTGTGACATAGAATCCTTTTTTTCTTCTATCACTCATCTATATTTTCCTATCATTGGTCAGTCAGTGACTTGCTCCCACTGGGCCCAAAAGCATTTTGCTGGAGCTGTCATATTCTTTTCCAGTGAGTTCAGACCGAACAATATCATCATTCAACATTTTAATAAATGCCGCTGCCTCTTTTTGTGAAGAAATCACAATATGATCTTCTTCAAACTTGAACATAGTTTTGTAGCGAGAATGCTTTTTCAGATTCTCTAACAAATCGTTCTTTTTCATCTGCAAAACAGGCGAATTTTTTGCCTTTAATAACTTCTTTGCATTTGTCAACTTACTTTTATTTTCAAACGCAACAAACTTTTCAAGGCTATCTACAATATCCAGATCGCGAATAATCTCAATCGTCTTCTGTGCCCCCGCTCGTATGTATTGCTCAAATCCAAAAAATCTCTGCATAAGATCCATTTTTGCCGTAACAACACTTGAAGAAAAGATAATTACATCTGCTCGTGAATCTATCTGCACAATATCGCTATCAATTTCATCGTATGTATCACCAACAAATAGGGCTATAACATTTTTACTTCGATCAATTCTTGATACAGAGTATATATGTTGATAAACCCAAAAGTACTTGTCATTCAAATTGATTCTAAAAAGAAATCCAGACAGTTTATTTCTATCGCTTTCCGAGTAGTACTCCGTACGCTTTTCAGCATCATCAAGAAAAGTAAAGGGTCTATAGTTCTCTATCAGACTAATCTCATAAAATTCTTTCTTATTGTCTGCAATATTTTCTGATGTATCAAATTCGGCATCATCTGCAAGATAGGTACAATTGATAAAACCTGCCACCTTATCTTTTGTGCTAGAAAGCAACTTATCTGTTGCTCTGATTTTTTTGGTTTGATATCCACTTTCATCGCGTAGGCAGGCATATATTTCAATACCGCAAACTGAACCAGAAAACATTATCGACTTAATCGATGCCTGAATTTCTTCCTTGGTCATTTGTTCATCTCCTTCATGTAGAGGACTGTATCATTAATCACTTTATATTCTACTGTACTAGGATTTTTTAAAAACCTGCCTTTAACTACAGCCAAACAAATTTCATTATTAGTAAAACTGGGAAGAGGAGTTTTGTATTGTCCATGAATGCTCCAAGGAACAAAACGCCATGTGAACCAAATATCTTTTCACCCCAGTTGTCGATTTTCCAGTAATGTAATTTGTGATCCACTTCTGGTTCTTCAAACTGGTTCCAATATTCAACATCACGTAGATATTTATCGATATCAGCCTTGGTCTTTTCCAACGCTTGCCCCTTCGCCTCTCTACTTTCTGTAATACAGATATTGAACTGCGATAACAGCCCTGCCAAGCTCATCAAAGACTTCAAATAACTATTGATTTTTACCGCACGGACGATATAAGTCAGATATCCCTGTTCATTGATGAACTTTGTAATTCCTTCACGATCTATTGTTGGAAGCATCGACATCTGCGATACAGCCGGTGTTAGCACTGGCTGCTCGGTTTCGTACCTTACAGCCATAATATAGCGATTTTCTTTTGTGAAGTGGTCGCATAGAAAACGACATTTCTTTGTCCTTATGCCCCGATCAGGCTCTGGTCAAAAGCAAACAATGCCTCGTTGATTTCATACACATTGTAGTTTCCCCGTTCGACAAAATATTCTACAATGATATCGAATTTGCTCGAATGGGAAAGGGTAAACCCTGCCTTACCGAGCATCTCCTGCATCTGGGCAAGCGGCAGTTCCAAAGCAAGAGCAAATGCCAGCACTGTTGGTTTGGATGGCCTATAGAATTTATCAGAGCGAATTTTGGAAAAGAGCTTCCGGTCAATGTTTGCCTTCTTGTAACACTGGACATCCGTCATGCCGCTTTCGTCAATCTTCCGCAGCAGCATTTCTGAAAAACTCTCATCAATCTGCCCCAGTGCCTCCTCCAGAGATTGACTGCTGCAAGATTTACAGATTGCTTCGGACGGCAGCGGGGCAGATGCAACTTCAAAGCAGGATTCCTCTGACAACGCTTCAAGCCGCCGTCTCTGTTCTACTCGACTGTCGGTATGTTCCTCCACATATCGGTCATCTATGTACGCCGCGATATCAACAAACAGTTTTCCGCTAATCTGATATGCCTTCTTATCAAAGATAACGATGTAGACCATCATCTCATTTTCCAGCAAGAATGCACTGATGGTATCGACTGCAACCTTCAGAGCCTGGTCTTTTGGATAGCCGTAGATGCCGGAGGAAATCAGCGGAAAGGCCACCGACTGACAGCCATTTTCTTTTGCCAGGTTCAAAGATGTCCGATAACAGGATTCCAGAAGCTGTTGTTCCTGATGCTTGCCATCTCGCCAGCGCGGGCCGACTGCATGAATCACATATTTGCAGGGCAGGCGATATCCCTTTGTGATTTTTGCGCTGCCAGTCTCGCAGCCATGCAGCGTACTGCATTCTGCAAGCAGTTCCGGTCCGGCGGCACGATGAATGCAGCCGTCCACACCACCGCCGCCCAAAAGAGAAGTGTTGGCAGCATTGACGATTGCGTCAACGCGCATTTTTGTAATATCGTTTCTGATAATCTGTAACGGCATGAAGCATACCTCCCATTCGTCCGATCAGAGTCCTTGTCTGATCAAATATCTATTAAAGTGTCTCATACATTGCTTTCAATTTTTTCGGCGCTACACCGTTCCTGCAAATACACTGCCATAAAGGGCAAATATATTTGCTTCCCGTCCGTATTGTTCTATGCTATAATACTATTGTTGTCCAACCGAAACCCGGCAACGGGAGGAGGTGAACGTTATAGACACTTTAATTACCTTTATCATCACTGTTGCGGCAGGTGTTACTTGCCATCTCATCTGCAAATGGTTAGACAGACATGATAGGGACAACAAATAGCCTAGTGGTTTCTTATCCACTATAATAAAATAAGAAGAAAGCCCAAGAAGCTGCAACTTCAAGGGCTTTCACTCTTTTTGTTATAAACACTTTAATACCTTTTGCCTACTGGCATTATATCATACGCAATTTTTCTTTGCAATATACTCAATATATTTTTTAAGGTGTTTTGTGCGCTACGTGTGTTCTACACCTCAAAATCGCCCACTTTTTTAGAAAATCCAAGAACTTTCAGACATAAAAAAACCCCGGAAAATCAAAGATTTCCGAGGTTTTGATAAATTTCCGTATTCGATTGGAATTATCGCTTGCTGAACTGCGGAGCGCGACGAGCTGCTTTGAGACCGTATTTCTTACGCTCTTTCATACGTGGATCACGTGTAAGGAATCCAGCAGCTTTAAGAGCTGGTCTGTAGTCTTTGTCTGCCTCAAGGAGTGCTCTGGAAAGACCATGACGGATTGCTCCAGCCTGTCCTGTGTATCCACCGCCGTGAACATTAACGATCACGTCGAATTTACCCTCTGTCTCTGTTAAAGCCAGTGGCTGACGAACGATAACCTTCAGAGTCTCAAGTCCGAAGTACTCATCGATGTCTCTTTTATTGATAGTGATTTTACCTGTTCCAGGTACCAGGTAAACTCTTGCGATTGATTTCTTTCTTCTTCCTGTTCCGTAGAATTTTGCGCTAGCCAATGTTTTCTACCTCCTATTAAAATGTTAAAACTTCAGGCTTCTGAGCCTCATGTTTGTGCTCTGGTCCTGCGTATACGAAAAGTTTCTTGTTCATAGCTCTTCCAAGAGGTCCTTTCGGAAGCATTCCCTTAACTGCGAGCTCGATAACCTTCTCAGGTTTCTTTGCTAACATTTCTTTTAATGTGGTTTCTTTCATTCCACCAACATAGTCGGAGTGGTTATAATAAATCTTCTGCTCAAGCTTCTTGCCTGTAACTTTGATTTTATCAGCGTTTACAACGATTACATAATCTCCTGTGTCAACGTGCGGTGTAAACTGAGGTTTGTTCTTTCCTCTTAAAACACTTGCAACACCGGATGCCAGACGTCCCAGAGTGCAACCCTCTGCGTCAACTACATACCATTTTCTTTCGATTTTATCCGGATTAGCCATATAAGTCTGCATGGTCCTACCTCCTGTTATTTATCAACGATAATGTTTCTCAAACCGCGGTACTTCCGCGAAAAAAAGTAAATGGAAACGCGGGTGCAAAATAAATCGCGGAAATGTCCGAAACCGCTGATAAAATGCCGTCGCCGGGGCTATTGGCTCAAGCATCTTCGCACTACGTCACATTGAGTTATTATATTATAAGGCACCTTGCCTGTCAACTGTTTTTTCTTGTAATTTTCAACAAAATTCCTGTTTTCAGAAAAACTCGATTCCCATCAGCGTCAACCCCTGAGCCGGAGCTGTGGGGCCTGCTGCCCCGCGGTCACAGGCTTTCAGGATCTTATCCATGCGTTCCGGCGGATACTGACCGTTTCCGATCTCGATCAGGGTTCCGGAAATGATACGCACCATATTGTAAAGGAAACCTGTTCCTGAAATGCGGATGGTCACCATGTCACCATCTCTCCACACGTCCATGGAGGTCACGGTACGGATGGTGGTCTTTACCTGTGCGCCGGAGCCGCAGAAGCTGGCAAAATCATGGCGTCCGATCAGATAAGATGTTGCTTCCTTCATCTTATCCACATCCAGTTTATAATGGTAAAAATAAGAGTACAAACGCTCCGTTGGCACCGGAAACCGCCGGTTCAGGATACGATATTCATATGTTTTTTCACTGTCACAGTAACGGGGATGAAAATCCGGCTCCACCTCCTCAGAAAGCTGGATACGGATATCCTCCGGAAGTCTCTGGTTCAGTGCATAGGAAAATTTTTCCCCGGGGATCCTGGATTCGGTATCAAACACCGCCACATTTCCAAGAGCGTGCACTCCTGCATCTGTACGGCTGGCACCGATGGTCTCGATTTTTTCCCCAAGCAGCTCACTTAAGGTATCGTTTAAAGCGCCCTGAATGGTGATTCCATTTGGCTGTGTCTGCCAGCCTGAGTACTTGGTTCCATCATAAGCTACAACAAGTCCTACTCGTTTCATAAAATATATTCCCTCCTGATACAGACATCCCTGCAGTACTTTCTATCCCAAAACAGACATACCGTCCTGCAAAATGCCTGCCTGATCCGATTACAGTTCCGCTGTGCAAAATGCAGCGCTTCGGACCGTTCCATGTCTGAGTACCGGCAGGATTTGGCTACAGTCCCGCCACACGGAATGCCACGCCCACCGCAAGATATGCCACAAGGATTCCATAGGCCGCATAATCTCTTTTTTCATAATGCAGCGGCTTCATTTGAGTTCTGTGCTCTCCACCATGGTAACACCTTGCTTCCATGGCCATTGCCAGATCATTGGCGCGGCGGAACGCCGAAATAAACAGCGGCACAAGAAGGGGTACCATATTTTTCGCCTTCTGGATCAGGTTTCCGTTTTCGAAATCTGCACCTCTGGCGATCTGTGCTTTCATGATCTTATCCGTCTCCTCCAGAAGGATCGGGATAAAGCGAAGGGCAATGGACATCATCATGGCGATCTCATGTACCGGCACCCGGATCTTGTTCAGCGGACGGAGCAGTCTCTCCAGACCATCTGTCAGCTGATTCGGCGTGGTAGTCAATGTCATGATGGAAGATCCGATCACAAGGTAAACAAGACGGATCGCCATTCTTCCTGCAAGAACAAGGCCTTCCCTTGTGACCTTGATGATCCCGAAACGCCACAGCACTTCGCCAGGCGTCAGGATGATATTGAACACAACCGTGATCAGAAGGATCATAACGATAGCCTTCAGACCCTTGAACATGAATTTCACCGGAACCTTGGATATTGCGATCATAGCTACCAGAAATGCTGTTGCCACCGCATATCCGAGAAATGTATGGAACAGGAACACAGAGATCAGAAATCCCAGAGTTCCCAGAAATTTGGTCCGTGGGTCCAGTCTGTGAAGAACGGATTTGGCCGGATAATACTGGCCAATGGTAATATCTCTGATCATTTTTCCGCCCCTCCTTTGTTCAGTAATGGAGAGTTCGCCTGCGCAAGTGCGGCAAGGATACTGTCTCTGGCTTCCTCCACCGTTGTGGCATCTGCATCCACATGCAACCCATGTTCCTTCAGCGCATGCATGATATAAGTGATCTGCGGTGCGGCAAGTCCCATGGTTTCCAGTTCCTTATAATGGGAAAAAACCTTCTTCGGCTCATCATCAAATACAGCTTCTCCGTGATTCATAACAATGAGGCGCTCCACGTATTTCGCAATATCCTCCATGCTGTGGGAAACCAGAACAATGGTTATCCCTCGCACCTTATGAAGCTCTGCGATCTGATCCAGGATATCATCCCTGCCCTTCGGGTCAAGCCCTGCTGTGGGCTCGTCCAGGATCAGAATCTTCGGGTTCATGGCAAGAACCCCTGCAATAGCTACCCTTTTTTTCTGGCCTCCGGAAAGCTCAAAGGGTGATTTCTTGAAATTGGACTCTTTTACTCCAACCTGAGTCAGCGCCTGCTTCGCTTCTTTCTCTGCTTCTTCCCTGGAAAGTCCCTGATTCATAGGTCCGAAGCATACATCCGAGATCACATCATTTTCAAACAGCTGATGCTCCGGGTACTGGAACACCAGACCAACCTCGCTGCGGAGCTGTTTCCGGTCATATTTCTCAGCCCACACATCTTCTCCGTTATACAGAACCTGTCCGGATGTTGGCTGTACCAGCGCATTCAGATGCTGGATCAGCGTGGATTTTCCGCTTCCTGTGTGTCCGATGATCCCGATAAACTGGCCGTCCGGGATCACAAGGCTGACATCCTTCAGCGCATGGCTCTCATAGGCTGTCCCGGGGCTGTAGGTATAGGTTACATTTTTTAATTCGATTGACATAATGCGCTCACCAGCTCCTCTGTAGTCAGTATTCCATCCGGAACATCCACGCCGGATTTCTTCAGTTCATATGCAAGAAGTGTTACCTGTGGTACATCCAGTCCATACGCCTTAAGGGTATCCACCTGGGAAAAGATCTCTTTGGGATTTCCCTGCATCACAACATTTCCGCTGTCCATGACATAAACACGGTCAGCATGGATCACTTCCTCCATGTAATGGGTGATCAGAATGACTGTTACCTTTTCCTTACGGTTCAGCTCCCGCACTGCCTCCAGGACTTCCTTTCTTCCGTTAGGATCCAGCATGGCGGTAGGCTCATCCAGAATGATGCACCGCGGGCGCATGGCCATCACGCCTGCAATAGCCACTCTCTGCTTCTGCCCTCCGGAAAGTTTGTTTGGGGACTGATAACGATAGGCTGTCATACCGACTTTTTCCAGGCTGTCATTCACCCGTTTCCAGATATCATCTGTAGGAACTCCCATATTTTCCGGACCAAAGCCTACATCCTCTTCCACAACGGTTCCTATGATCTGGTTATCCGGATTCTGAAATACCATTCCTGCCTTCTGGCGTACCTTCCAGAGTTTGGTCTCTCTGGCGGTATCGATCCCGTCCACCAGCATCGTTCCCTCTGTTGGGATCAGAAGCGCATTCATATGCTTCGCCAGTGTGGATTTTCCGGATCCGTTATGTCCCAGAACTGCCACAAATTCTCCTGCTTTAATGTCCAGGTCCACATCATTGACTGCACGCTGCATGTCTACCACATTGCCGTCATCATCGTATCTCTGATAGTCAAATCCCAGCTTAAGCGCCTTGATAATTCCCATCTTTTCTGCTCTCCTTAATCCTCTGTAGCTGCCGGTTCACCAAGGCCGGTCAACTCATCGATCAGTGCCCATATCTCGTCTCTTCCCTGCTTCGTCTCCGCAGAAAATGGAAGGATCTTTCCCTCTTTCGGAAGGCCCAGTCCGATGCGGATCTCCTTCAGGCTTTTTGCCACCTGGCTGCGTTTCAGCTTGTCAAGCTTGGTCGCGATGATCACCGGCTCATATCCGTTGTGACAGATCCAGTCATACATCTGCTTGTCATTGGCGGAAGGCTTGTGGCGGATATCCACCAGGAGAAAAACCGCACGGAGCTCTTTGGAATTATGAAGATAGCCCTCGATCATTTTTCCCCATTTTTCCTTCTCTGCCGCAGAGACCTTGGCGTAGCCGTAGCCCGGCAGGTCTACGAGATACATTGCTTCATTAATATTATAAAAATTGATCGTCTGTGTTTTTCCCGGCTGTGCGCTGGTTCTTGCCAGGGCCTTGCGGTTCATCAGACCATTGATCAGGGAGGATTTCCCTACATTTGATTTTCCCGCAAAAGCTACCTCCGGCCTTCCTGTGTCCGGGATCTTGCTTGTGATGCCGCAGACGATATCCAGCGATACGTTTTTGATTACCATTCGTTATTCCTCCCTTTTCTTTTAAAAGCCCTGTCCTGAAGGTCAGGGCAGGGTTTTTCTGTTTTTTGTTTATGCAAGAGCTTCACCGAGAACTTCTTTCATGCTATCCACAAACCGGATATTCAGTCCCTGGATGATCTCTCTGTCCATCTCCTCGATATCCGGACGATTTTTCTCCGGAACAAGGACTTCTTTGATCCTGGCATATTTAGCTGCAAGCAGCTTCTCTTTCAGTCCGCCGATCGGAAGCACACGGCCTCTTAAGGTGATCTCACCGGTCATGGCAAGATCCGCACGTACCGGTTTTTCGATAATTGCAGACAGCATGGCAGTTGCCATTGTAATACCGGCAGACGGGCCATCCTTCGGAACGGCACCCTCCGGGATATGTACATGCATATCATGCTTCTGGAAAAATTCCGGATCGATCTCATATTGGTCAGAAACTGAACGGATATAGCTGATACCTGCCTGTGCAGATTCCTTCATCACATCTCCAAGCTGTCCGGTAAGAAGCAGCTCGCCTTTTCCGGGCATGATATTGACTTCGATCTGCAGGGTATCACCGCCTACCTGTGTCCATGCAAGACCGCGGGCGATCCCGATCTCATCCTTCTCATTTGCCATCAGATAGTTATATCGTTCTTTGCCAAGGAATCTGGAAATATTTCTGGATGTGACAACTACCTTATCCTTACCCTCTTCCATGATAGCACGTGCAGTTTTTCTGCAGATACGTCCGATACTTCTCTCCAGAGAACGGACTCCTGCTTCCTTGGTATAATTATTGATCAGCTTGCCAAGAGCTGCCGGCTGGATCACCAGCTTGCCTTCCGGAATACCGTTGATCTCCATCTGCTTCGGGATCAGATGTTCCCTTGCGATATGTTCCTTCTCATTTTCCGTATATCCCGGGATTTCCATCAGCTCCATACGGTCAAGAAGAGGTCTCGGGATTCCCTGAACATCATTTGCAGTGGCAATAAACAGTACCTCGGAAAGATCCTGGGGAATCTCCACATAGTGATCATTGAACTTACTGTTCTGCTCCGGATCCAGAACCTCCAGAAGTGCTGCGGAGGTATCTCCTTTATAATCGCTGCTGGTCTTGTCGATCTCATCAAGAAGCATCAGCGGGTTGCTGACTCCGGCTTCCTTCAGTGCGACTGTGATCCTTCCTGGCATGGCACCGACGTAAGTTTTTCTGTGGCCACGGATCTCAGCCTCATCACGGACACCTCCAAGACAGATGCGGACGTATTTCTTGTTCATGGCCTCTGCCACAGAACGTGCAATGGAAGTTTTTCCGGTTCCCGGAGGTCCCACCAGACAGAGGATCGGACTCTTTCCCTTGTGGGTCAGCTTACGTACAGCAAGAAATTCCATGATACGCTCTTTGACCTCTTTCAGTCCGTAATGACCCTCTTCCAAAACCTTCCATGCGTTCTCAAGATCCTCGGAATCCTCGGATTTCTTATTCCACGGAAGTGCAAGAACGGTTTCCAGATAGCCTCTCTGCACCGTTGCCTCTGCAGCACTGGCTGCCATTCCTTTAAAACGGCTTATCTCCTTGGAAATCTTCTCTTTTACTTCATCAGATGCATCCAGCTCCTTCAGCTGTTTTTTAAATTCATCGATATCATCAGCAGTATTCTCCTCGCCCAGCTCCTCACGGATGGTTTTCAGCTGTTCCCGGAGGATATACTCTCTCTGATTCTTGTCGATATGGGATTTCACCTTGCGCTGAAGATCTTTGGTGATATGGATCACCTCGATCTCGCTGCCAAGAAGCGCTCCAAGGATCTCATAACGGTCATTCAAAGACACTGCTTCCAGAAGCTTCTGCTTGTTCTGATACGCCATCGGAAGATTTACTGCGATCTGGTCGATGGTTTCCTGCACATCTTCGATGTTCATGATCTGGGTTACCAGATCCTTGCTTACTTTTCCGCTTTCTCTGCAATATCTCTGAAAAAGCTCCCGGATGCTGCGAAGCATGGCGTCCTTTACCGGTTCCGGGTAATCCTCTTCCTGTGCCGTAACGATCTCGCATTCCGCCTTCAGATATGGTTCCTCCTGCTCCAGGCCCAGAACCTCTGCCCTGTCCAGTCCCTCTACCAGAACCCGGTAAAGATCCTGCGGAAGCTTCACCACCTGCTTGATATAAGCGACGGTTCCTACCTGATACAGATCCGTAAGTTCCGGTATTTCCACCTCAGGATCCTTCTGTGTCAGCAGAAAGATCTTCTGGTCATGGAGCATGGCTGCTTCCACGGCACGGATAGATTTCTCCCTGCTCACATCAAAGTGTACGATCATATCCGGAAGGACTGTAGTCCCACGGAGAGCGATCATTGGCAATATATTGACCTGATTTGTCATTTATGTCATTCCCTTCATCAAGCTGTTTCCGGCTTGCCTTTCTTTCTCGAACGGGATGTTTTGCGTCCTGCTTTTTTTGCAGGAGCCTTGGCCTCCCCGTGGATGATCTCCGGCTCTCCGGTTCCCTCCACTGCCTCTTTTGTGACGATACACTTACGGATGGTGTCGTCCGATGGTGTCTTGTACATCAGATCCATCAGGGTATGCTCCATGATGGCACGAAGTCCTCTGGCACCTGTTTTTCTCTCAAGAGATTTCCGGGCAACTGTCTCAAGTGCTTCATCCTGGAACTCAAGCTGCACGCCATCCAGCTCAAAAAGCTTGTCGTACTGTTTTGTGAGGGAATTCTTAGGCTCCTTCAGAATACGGATCAGTGCTTCTTCATCCAGAGAATCCAAGGTTACCACGACCGGAACTCGTCCGATAAACTCCGGGATCAGACCGAATTTAATAAAGTCCTCCGGCATAACCTCCTTCAGAACTTCGCCCACATTGCGGTCTTCCTTCTCGGAAACCTCTGCTCCGAAACCAATGGATTTGGTATCCTGTCTTGCCTCGATGATCTTCTCCAGTCCGTCAAAAGCACCACCGCAAATGAACAGGATGTTTGTAGTATCGATCTGGATAAATTCCTGATGAGGATGCTTTCTTCCTCCCTGAGGAGGTACGCTTGCAACGGTTCCTTCCAGAATTTTCAGAAGTGCCTGCTGTACGCCCTCACCGGACACATCTCTGGTGATGGAGGTATTCTCGGATTTTCTTGTGATCTTATCGATCTCATCGATATAGATGATTCCGTACTGGGCACGCTCAATATCATAATCGGCTGCCTGAATGATCTTCAGAAGAATGTTCTCAACATCCTCGCCAACATAACCTGCCTCTGTGAGAGTAGTGGCATCTGCGATGGCAAAAGGAACATTCAGCAGTCTTGCCAGTGTCTGTGCAAGAAGTGTCTTACCGGAACCGGTCGGACCAAGCATCAGGATATTACTCTTCTGCAGCTCCACGTCCAGGTTTCTTGAAGCAAGAATCCTCTTGTAATGATTGTAAACAGCTACGGAAAGTGCCTTCTTGGCATCATCCTGTCCGATCACATACTCATCCAGGATACTGTGGATCTCTTCCGGTTTCAGAAGGTTGATCCCTGTTTCATAATCTGCCTCATGATCATACATACTGAATTCTTCTTCCATGATCTCGGAGCAGATCCCGATACATTCATCACAAATATATGCTCCATCCGGACCTGCGATCAGCTTGCGTACCTGATCTTCAGTCTTATGGCAAAAGGAGCATCTTACCTTTCCTTCTTTTACTTTATCTGCCATATCTTTTTGTTTCCTTTCTAAGCGTAAATGTCCGTCTCTCGCAGACATTTAAAATTCCTTTTTAAAGCAAGATAAGACTCCTGTGTCTTTACAGGAGTCTTTTCTTACGCATTATTTGTGGATCACAACACCGTCGATCAGGCCGTATGCCTTAGCTTCTTCCGCTGTCATATAGTTGTCACGGTCAGTATCTTTTTCCACAATCTCAAGAGGCTGTCCGGTATTCGCAGAAAGAATCTCGTTCAGCTTCTTTTTGGTTTTTGCGATCTGGTCAGCTACGATCTGGATCTCTGTAGCCTGCCCCTGTGCACCGCCTGATGGCTGATGGATCATGATCGTCGAATTCGGCAGTGCATATCTCTTGCCTTTGGCACCGGAGGACAGGAGGAAAGCTCCCATGCTGGCTGCCATTCCAAGGCAGATCGTAGATACATCGCACTTGATATACTGCATTGTATCATAAATTGCCATTCCGGCAGTTACAGAACCACCCGGGCTGTTAATATAAAGCTGGATATCCTTGGAAGGATCTTCTGCTTCCAGGAAGAGAAGCTGCGCAACGATCAGGTTTGCACTGACATCGTTTACCTCTTCTCCAAGGAAAATGATTCGGTCCTTAAGAAGTCTTGAATAGATATCATAACTTCTTTCTCCTCTGCTGGTCTGCTCAATGACGTAAGGTACTAAACTCATTTTGCCCTCCATTTCCGAGGTTTATTACGCCTCTACAGCTGCATCGGCAACTAATGTAACAGCTTTCTGAACAGCCATATCTTTCTTCATCTGCTCCATCTCGTTCTCACCGATGAGATCTTTTAATTTGTCTGCTTCCATCTTGTACATCTCTGCCATCTTGGAGATCTCTTCGTTAACTTCTTCCTCTGTTGGCTGGATGTTCTCTACCTCAGCGATCTTCTCAAGAACAAGTCTTGTCTGGATTCTCTTAAGAGCCTGTGGCTTCATGTCTTCCATCATCTTGTCAACGCTCTGGCCTGTGAACTGGAAGTACTGCTCCATGGAAAGACCCTGGGACTGCATTCTTCTTGCGAAATCGTCAAGCATCTGACGTGTCTGTGTCTCGATCATTGCCTCCGGAATATCCATCTGTGCATTCTCGATCACTTTATCTACTGCTGCATCTTCTTTTGCACGACGTGCATCTTCTGCTTTCTTCTCTGTCAGGTTCTTCTTAACGTCTTCCTTGTACTCAGCAAGTGTATCAAACTCAGATACATCCTTAGCGAAGTCATCGTCAAGCTCCGGAAGCTCTTTTGCTTCGATCTTCTTAACGTCGCACTGGAATACAGCTTCTTTGCCAGCCAGCTCTTTTGCCTGATACTCCTCCGGGAATGTAACCTTAACTTCTACGTGATCACCTGTGTTAGCACCAACAAGCTGCTCCTCGAATCCCGGGATGAAGGTGTTGGATCCAAGTGTCAGCGGATAGTCTGTTCCTTTACCGCCCTCGAATGCCTCACCATCTACGAAGCCCTCGAAATCGATAGTTGCTGTATCGCCGTTCTGTGCTGCACGATCCTCAACTGTGATGGTTCTGGAGTTTTTCTCCTGCTCTTTCTTAAGCTCAGCCTCAACTTCCTCGTCTGTTACCTCTGTCTCAGACTTCGGAACCTCAAGTCCTTTATAGTCACCAAGAGTTACCTCTGGTTTAGTAGCTACTTCTGCTGTAAAGATAAATGGTTTGCCAGGCTCAACCTGTGTTACATCGATCTTAGGCTGGGAAACGATCTCAAGATCACACTCAGCAAGTGCTTTGCTGTAATGCTCAGGGATCAGAGCGTTTGCAGCGTCCTCAAGGAATACTCCCTTTCCGTACATCTGCTCGATCATTTTTCTTGGAGCTTTTCCTTTACGGAATCCCGGAATAGAAATTCTGCCTTTTGCTTTCTGATATGCATTCTGCATTGCTTTGTCAAGATCCTCGGCGGAAACCTCGATTGTAAGTTTCGCCATGTTTTTCTCCATTTTCTCCACCTGTAAACTCATGTTTCTTGTTCCTCCTTAATCATATCGAGTAAATACCTTATATAAAATAGTTAACACTCGCATTATATATTTACAGTCATTTCTGTAGTATAGCATAACCACTGTAAAAACGCCAGTATTTTTTTCAGTTTTCCATATGCCCCCACAGGGCATTTCTCAGCTGCCCACGTCCTCAATGTTAAAGTAATTTTCTGTCTTTCTTATGTTGTTAAGACAAAATGTAAAAATCCTTTTATAAGTTTTAGGCGTATAATGAACACCATCGTCTGTACCGTCTCCCGTATTGGATACAGTACCATATCCGGTCCGCATCAGATAACTGTAAACATCAATATAGTGGTACTGACTTCCAAGCTCACCGGCAAGACCGCTGTTAAAAGTCCGGACATCCTCACATTTACGATTCTTGGTACTTCCCTTTTCCCCTCCATTGATCGGATTCACAGACATATAATACAGACTGCAGTTTTTCATGGAAAGCTTTGTTCCCAGCTTTTTCATATAAGACACGTACTGTGAGAGTCTATCATTCAGATCCTGTTTTCCGTTAATATCTCTGAGATCATTGATACCATGATTAAACACCACTGCGATCTTTGCGTATTTTTCATTTTTACGATATTTTTCTATTTCTTTCAAAAGAGCCTGTGCGCCCGTTGACTTCAGCCAGCCCAGTTCCGTATTAGAACGGCATACAAAGCTGACATGGCTGTCCACATACTCCTTTCCAAACTGTTCGTACAATACCTTCTGAAGACCATATGTCCTGGAATCTCCCACAAAGATGATCCTTTCGTAATTCTCAGGATAATGAAAGCTGTTCCTGACCAAATTCGGTTCCTGATACCGCCAGAATCTCACCGCATAGAGATGCATGGTTCCACTGACTGTGATCACCTGTCCGGCTTCATACCTTGGTGCGGTCTTCTGACCTGCCCTGGTAGACCATCCAAGGAATGTATAATTCTCTTCATTGGCCATCACCGGTAGTTTCAGTTTTCCGCTTGGAGCCTGGATGATCTTGTAGATATCTCCGTCATTCCTGTGCAGGATCAGTTTGGGATTGTTCTTCTTTTTTATCACTGCATAAAACGTTACATTTCTTTTTACAAAATATTTTTTTCCCGGCTTATATCTTGCCTCCGCTCCTCCTTTTTTCAGAGACCATCCTTCTGCCTGATATCCTGCTGGGACCTGCGGCACTTTGGGAATCGTGATCATGGAACCATATTTCTGTTTCTTTTCCAATTTTTTATATATAGCAGAGGAGGCTCCTCCGCCTGACCTGAAAGATACGGAATACACTTTTTTGCAAGCATTCCCGAATGTATCATCCGACCAGTCAAAGCCGGCAGCTGACACCAAATTTCCTGTGGCTGTCATCAGTATAACAAGAAGCGCCACTACCCACAGGACCTGTTTCATCTCTTTTTTCATGCTCTTACATACACCACCGATTCAGCGATCTCTTCTGCCTTTGCGCTTCCCTCCAGCTGTCCGATCAGGGAAAGGCTGAAATCGATGGCTGTTCCAAGGCCTCTGCTGGTAGTTACATTTCCATCTACCACTACAGGCTCCAGAGATGTTCTGGCACTTTTAAGCTGTTCCATAACAGATGGGTACGATGTAGCATTTCTGCCTTTCAGGAATCCAAGTCTCTCGAATACACCTGGTGCCGCACAGATAGCTGCTACCTTGCCGCCATTCTGATAGAAATCTGTCAGAAGCTCAGTCAGCGGTTTATATTCCTCCAGATATTTTGTTCCCGGCATTCCTCCCGGAATTACAAGCATATCCGCATCGGAAAAATCACATTCTCCAAAGGTACGGTCTGTAAGAAGATCGATTCCATGAGAGGTTCTGATCTCTTTTGTCTCTTTGATAGATACTGTCTGGATGTCGATCCCGGCTCTTCTCATCAGATCTACCACGGTCAGTCCTTCAATATCTTCAAAACCATCTGCGAAAAAAATATATACTTTACTCATGATCCTGTTCATCCTTTCTTTTATAAAATCCATAAATATTTTCTGTATTCCCCATTCCCTTCCATAATGCTTTTTCCATCTGAAAATGTCAAGAAATTTCAACAGATATGCCATTGCAAATCCTGTTTTTTTCCTGTAGACTGAACATAATATCTTTTCATTTCACAAACCCGGAGGTTTTTTATATGGAGATCGAACGTAAATTTCTGATCCGGAAGGATGACCTTCCGCAGGATCTGGTTTCTTATCCTTGCCACAGAATCGAGCAGGGGTATCTTTGCACTTCCCCTGTCGTCCGCATCCGCCGGCAGGATGATGACTATTTTCTTACTTACAAATCCAAGGGTCTCATGAGCCGTGAAGAATATAATCTTCCGCTCACCGCTGAAGCCTATGAGCATCTGAAGCCTAAAGCAGACGGTATCCTCATTACCAAGGACCGCTATGTGATCCCGGAAAAAGACGGACTTTTTATTGAACTGGATGTGTTCCACGGAGAATACGAGGGAGTTCTTCTGGCTGAGGTGGAATTTCCTACAGAGGAAGCCGCCAATGCCTACACTGCGCCGGACTGGTTCGGAGAAGATGTAACTTATTCCACCAGATATCATAACAGTACCATGAGCCAGGGCTGGCAGAGCGATCACTGACTGGTATCGTAAATCGCACTTGTATTTCTTATTTCAGGTGCTATAATTAGTAATGCAGGCAGATATAGTTCATCGGTAGAACATCAGCTTCCCAAGCTGAGGAGGCGGGTTCGATTCCCGTTATCTGCTTTCATTGCCAAAGAGGGCACGCAGTCAGGCGTGTCCTTTTTTATAAATTTCAAGGAGGATTTTTGTTTATGAAGATTGGATTTATCGGATGTGGAAATATGGCCTCTGCCATGATCGGCGGTATTCTCCGTCAGGGGATCTTTTCAAAGGACGAGATCATTGTTTCCAACCTTACAGAAGAAGGCAGAGCGCGCAGTGAAAAAACTCTTGGTGTTGTCACCACTCTGGATAACAATGAAATCGTCCGATCTGCAAAAACTGTCGTTCTTGCAGTAAAGCCGCAGTTTTATGAGGAAGTTCTCACAGAGGTCCACGACAGTCTCACGACAGAGCACACCATCATCGGAATCGCTCCCGGCAAGACTCTTGCATGGCTGGAAGAAAAAGCCGGTCTTCCTCTGAAAGTTGTCCGTTTTATGCCTAATACTCCTGCACAGGTTGGGGCCGGAATGACTGCTGTATGTACCAATGACCGGGTTTCGGAAGACGAACTGGCAGAAATCCTTAAGATCACAGACAGCTTTGGCTGTACCGAAGTGATACCGGAGCGTCTGATGGACGCCGCAGGCGCTGTAGGCGGCTGTTCACCGGCTTATGTGTTTATGTTTATCGAAGCCATGGCAGATGCCGCTGTCAGCCAGGGAATGCCTCGTAAGCAGGCTTATAAATTTGCTTCCCAGACTGTTCTCGGCAGCGCAAAAATGGTTCTGGAAACCGGCAGACACCCGGGAGACCTGAAAGACATGGTCTGCTCACCGGCAGGAACTACCATTGAAGGTGTCCGCACCCTGGAAAAGAGCGGCTTCCGCAGTGCCGTATTCGAAGCGCTTACCGCAGCTGCTGAGAAGGGTAAGAAGTTATAATTTTCGAAAACAAAAACTCCGTGAGGTCTGCATTCACCCGGACCTCACGGAGTTTTTCCATCTCATCTCTTTTATCGTCTGCCGACCGCCCTACAGCAACTCGATCAGCGCGTCAATATCTTCCATTTTTGTTCCCCAGCTTGTGGCAAAACGGATCACTGTATGATCTTCATCATATTTTTCCCAGAAATCAAACTGAACTTCTTTGCCCAGTTCTTCTTTCTTTTTATTTTCCAAAACTACAAACTGCTGGTTCGTGGGAGAATCCAGAAAAAGCTGATATCCTTTTTCCTGAAGGGCTCTTTTCAGCTTCATAGCTGTTTCAATAGCATTTTTGCTGATTCTTGTATACAGATCATCGGTAAACAGTGTGTCAAACTGGATTCCCAGAAGACGGCCTTTTGCCAGAAGGGCTCCCTGCTGCTTCACCATAGTCATAAAGTGCTTCGGAGCTTTTTTCGTAAAGACCACTGCCTCACCGCAGAGTGCTCCTACCTTGGTTCCGCCGATGTAGAACACATCTGTACATCTGGCGATATCCTCAAGTGTCACATCTGCTTCCGGACTTACCAGACCGTAGCCAAGTCTTGCTCCGTCCAAAAACAGAGGAAGCTCGTATTTATGGCATACCTCGGAAATTTCCTCCAGCTCTTTCTTCGTATAAAGTGTTCCGTACTCTGTCGGATGGGAAATATAAACCATTCCCGGAAATACCATATGGTCGTGACTTTCATCCCCATAAAAAGTTTCCACATAATCTGTGATACTTTCTGCTTTGATCTTTCCGTTTTCTGCCGGAAGTGTCAGTACCTTATGTCCTGTATACTCGATTGCTCCGGCCTCATGACAGCTTACGTGTCCGGTCTGCGCCGCAAGAACACCTTCATAACGGTTCAGGACAGAACCTATGATCGTGGCATTGGTCTGAGTTCCTCCCACCAGGAAAAACACATCTGCATCCGGACAGCCACAGGCTTTACGGATCTTCTCCTTTGCAGAATCACAGTATTTGTCTGTGCCATAGCCGGAAAGCTTCTCCATATTGGTTTCCAGAAGCTTCTGGAGGATCGCCGGATGCGCTCCCTCGCAGTAATCATTTACAAAAAATAACATTTTATTTTCTCCTCATCTGTATTTTCATTTTATTTGACCGTCTTCCCCGGAATGATCTTACATGTGGAAAACGATTTGACACTCCCAACAGCTAAAGCAGGGGGATTCTTGCTTCTCCCACTACTGCATTGGCAAACACCTTACGGTACTGCAATGTCTTACAC